>NZ_BCAZ01000038.1:0-57024 GCF_001320205.1 Pseudomonas sp. NBRC 111123 | reverse complement strand
CAAAATCATCGAGTAATCACTCGACCGATTGAAAAAACCCCCGCTCAGCGGGGGTTTTTTTTATTGGGTTGACACTAAATGGGGGCGTCTATAGAATCACGCCTCCTTTTAGCGGGCGTAGTGCGTCCGTTGGGAACAGCCTGGAGTCTGAAATCCAATGCAAAATCAGCAAATCCGTATCAGGTTGAAGGCTTTCGACCATCGCCTGATCGACCAATCCACCCAGGAAATCGTGGAAACCGCGAAACGTACTGGTGCACAAGTGCGTGGTCCAATTCCACTGCCTACCCGCAAAGAGCGTTTCACCGTTCTGGTTTCCCCGCACGTCAACAAAGACGCGCGTGACCAGTACGAGATCCGCACTCATAAGCGTGTTCTGGACATTGTCCAGCCAACGGATAAAACCGTTGACGCGCTGATGAAGCTTGATCTGGCGGCAGGTGTGGAAGTACAGATCAGCCTCGGCTAAGACTTCGGTCTAGTCGTGTAACGCTCTGAAATGGGCGGCCATAGCGGGTGAAAGCCCCGTACACTCATGAGGTTTACAACATGACTATTGGTGTAATCGGTCGCAAGTGCGGTATGACCCGCATTTTCACCGAAGAAGGTGTCTCCATTCCGGTCACGGTCATTGAGATCGAGCCGAATCGTGTCACCCAGTTCAAAACTGAAGAAACCGATGGCTACCGTGCAGTGCAAGTCACTGTCGGCGAGCGTCGTGCTTCGCGTGTGACTGCCGCTCAGGCAGGCCACTTCGCCAAGGCCAACGTTGCCGCTGGTCGCGGTGTCTGGGAGTTCCGTCTTGAAGAAGGCGAGTTCCAGGCTGGCGACTCGATCAAAGCTGAACTCTTCACTGCAGGCCAGCTGGTTGACGTTACTGGTCAGTCCAAAGGTAAAGGCTTCGCCGGTACCATCAAGCGCTGGAACTTCCGTGGCCAGGACAACACCCACGGTAACTCCGTGTCGCACCGTGTCCCAGGTTCCATCGGCCAGTGCCAGACTCCTGGTCGTGTGTTCAAGGGCAAGAAAATGTCCGGTCACATGGGCGCCGAGCGCGTGACTGTTCAGTCCCTGGAAGTAGTTCGCGTAGACGCTGAGCGCAACCTGCTGCTCGTCAAGGGTGCCGTTCCTGGCGCTACTGGCGGCGACGTGGTTGTACGTCCAGCTGTCAAGGCTCGCGGTTAAGGGGATACTGACATGCAACTTAATGTAAATGACGCTCAGGCGATCGAAGTTTCCGAACTGGCTTTCGGTGGCGAATTCAACGAGACGCTGGTACACCAAGCAGTCGTGGCCTACATGGCCGGCGGCCGTCAGGGCACCAAGCAGCAGAAGACCCGTTCCGACGTGGCTGGTGGCGGTAAGCGCCCATGGCGTCAGAAGGGTACTGGCCGTGCTCGTGCTGGTACCACCCGTGGTCCGATCTGGCGTGGCGGTGGTGTAACCTTCGCAGCTCGTCCTCAAGATCACTCGCAGAAGCTCAACAAGAAGATGTACCGCGCAGCCCTGCGCTCCATCCTCGCTGAGCTGGTGCGTAGCGACCGTCTGGTCGTGGTTCAGGACTTCGCTGTTGAAGCGCCGAAAACCAAAGATCTGCTGAACAAGCTGAACGGCATGGGTCTGAACGACGTACTGATCGTTTCCGACGCTGTTGATCAGAACCTGTACCTGGCTGCTCGCAACCTGCCGCACGTCGACGTACGTGACGTTCAAGGTTCCGACCCGGTCAGTCTGATCGCATACGAGAAGGTGTTGATCACCGTCTCGGCCGTGAAGAAATTCGAGGAGCTGCTGGGATGAACCAGGAACGCGTATTCAAAGTCCTCCTTGGCCCGCACGTTTCCGAGAAGGCTACCGTTCTGGCTGAGAAAAAAGGCCAGTTCGTATTCAAGGTTGCTACCGATGCAACCAAGCTGGAAATCAAGAAAGCTGTCGAAGGCCTGTTCAACGTAAAAGTTGAAAACGTGTCGACTGTTAACGTTCTGGGTAAAACCAAGCGTACCGCACGTGGTCTGGGCAAGCGTAATGACTGGAAGAAGGCGATCGTCTCCCTTCAGCCAGGCCAAGATCTCGATTTCAGCAGCAGTGCTGAGTAAGGAAGGGGTGCATCATGGCAATCGTTAAATGCAAACCGACTTCCCCTGGCCGCCGTTTCGTGGTCAAGGTGGTCAACAAGGAGCTGCACAAAGGCGCTCCTCACGCACCGCTGATCGAGAAAAAATCGAAGTCTGGTGGTCGTAACAACAATGGCCGCATTACCACTCGTCACGTGGGTGGTGGTCATAAGCAGCATTACCGTCTGGTCGACTTCCGTCGCAACGACAAAGATGGCATTCCAGCCACTGTCGAGCGTATCGAATACGACCCGAACCGTACTGCTCACATCGCCCTGCTGTGCTACGCAGACGGTGAGCGTCGCTACATCATTGCCCCTAAAGGCGTGAGTGCTGGCGACCAGCTGATCGCAGGTGCCCTGGCCCCAATCAAGGCCGGTAACTCCCTGCAACTGCGCAACATTCCAGTAGGTAGCACCATTCACGGCATCGAACTGAAGCCGGGTAAAGGTGCTCAGATCGCACGTTCCGCTGGTGCTTCGGCTCAGCTGATCGCTCGCGAAGGTGTCTACGTGACCCTGCGTCTGCGCTCTGGTGAAATGCGTAAAGTCCTGGCTGAGTGCCGTGCGACCCTGGGTGAAGTCTCGAACTCCGAGCACAGCCTGCGTTCGCTGGGTAAAGCTGGTGCCAAACGCTGGCGCGGCGTTCGCCCAACCGTTCGTGGTGTTGCCATGAACCCGGTTGACCACCCACATGGTGGTGGTGAAGGTCGTACCTCCGGTGGTCGTCATCCGGTATCGCCATGGGGCTTCCCAACCAAGGGTGCGAAGACCCGCGGTAATAAGCGTACCGACAACATGATCG
Organism: Pseudomonas sp. NBRC 111123; assembly: GCF_001320205.1. Lineage (NCBI taxonomy): Bacteria > Pseudomonadati > Pseudomonadota > Gammaproteobacteria > Pseudomonadales > Pseudomonadaceae > Pseudomonas > Pseudomonas sp. NBRC 111123. Next base: position 54,106 of record NZ_BCAZ01000038.1, on the reverse strand, counting down.
TCCGTCGTCGCAAGTAACTAGAGGGATACGACAGTGCCACGTTCTCTGAAAAAAGGTCCTTTTATCGATCTTCACCTGTTGAAGAAGGTCGAAGTGGCGGTGGAGAAGAACGATCGCAAGCCAGTTAAAACCTGGTCGCGCCGTTCGATGATCCTGCCACAAATGGTCGGTCTGACCATCGCGGTACACAACGGTCGCCAACACGTCCCAGTTCTCGTGAACGAAGACATGGTCGGCCACAAACTGGGCGAGTTCGCCGGTACCCGCACCTATCGCGGGCACGTGGCTGACAAGAAAGCCAAGCGTTAAGGGGTAAGGAAATGGAAGTAGCCGCTAAGTTGTCGGGCGCTCGCATCTCCGCCCAGAAAGCCCGCTTGGTCGCCGACCAGATCCGCGGGAAGAAGGTGGGCGAAGCGCTCAACCTGTTGGCCTTCAGCAGCAAAAAAGCCGCTGAAATCATGAAGAAAGTCCTCGAGTCGGCCGTTGCCAACGCCGAACACAACGAAGGCGCTGACGTTGATGACCTGAAGGTCTCCACCGTCTTCGTCAACGAAGGGCGTTCGCTGAAGCGCATCATGCCACGTGCCAAAGGCCGTGCTGATCGCATCGTCAAGCGGTCTTGCCATATCACTGTCAAGGTTGCGGACAAGTAACGGAGTCGATCAGATGGGTCAGAAAGTACATCCCACTGGCATTCGCCTGGGAATCGTCAAGGAGCACACCTCCGTCTGGTACGCAGACGGTGCTACTTACGCAGATTACCTGTTGAAGGATCTGAAAACGCGTGAGTACCTCCAAGACAAACTAAAAAGCGCGTCCGTAAGCCGTATCGATATTCATCGTCCGGCTCAAACTGCACGCATCACCATCCACACCGCTCGTCCCGGTATCGTTATCGGTAAGAAAGGTGAAGATGTCGAGAAGCTGCGTCAGGACCTGACCAAGCAGATGGGTGTGCCTGTGCACATCAACATCGAAGAGATCCGCAAGCCGGAACTCGACGCTATGCTGGTTGCGCAGAGCGTAGCTCAGCAGCTGGAACGCCGCGTAATGTTCCGTCGCGCCATGAAGCGCGCCGTACAGAACGCCATGCGTATTGGTGCCAAGGGCATCAAGATCCAGGTGAGCGGTCGTCTCGGCGGTGCTGAGATTGCTCGTACCGAGTGGTATCGCGAAGGTCGTGTGCCGCTGCACACCCTGCGTGCCGATATCGACTACAACACCTACGAAGCTCACACCACTTACGGTGTGATCGGTGTGAAGGTTTGGATCTTCAAAGGCGAAGTTATTGGTGGTCGCCAAGAAGAACTGAAACCACAAGCACCAGCGCCTCGTAAAAAAGCTGCTAAGTAAGGGGTACGCCAAATGTTGCAACCAAAGCGTACAAAATTCCGCAAGCAGATGACTGGCCACAACCGTGGTCTGGCACTGCGCGGTAGCAAAGTCAGCTTCGGCGAATTCGCCCTGAAAGCTGTTGCTCGCGGTCGCCTCACCGCTCGCCAGATCGAGTCCGCACGTCGTGCGCTGACCCGTCACGTTAAGCGTGGCGGTAAGATCTGGATCCGTGTGTTCCCGGACAAGCCGATCTCCAAGAAGCCTCTCGAGGTTCGTATGGGTAAAGGTAAGGGCTCCGTGGAGTACTGGGTTGCCCAGATCCAACCAGGCAAAGTCCTGTACGAGATCGAGGGTGTTTCTGAAGAGCTGGCGCGCGAAGCTTTCGCCCTGGCTGCTGCAAAGCTGCCTCTCGCCACCTCCTTTGTTAAGCGGACGGTGATGTGATGAAAGCGAATGAACTTCGTGAAAAATCTGCACAGCAACTGAATGAGCAACTGCTCGGCTTGCTGCGCGACCAGTTCAATCTGCGTATGCAGAAAGCAACTGGCCAGTTGGGGCAGTCGCACCTGCTCTCGCAAGTTAAGCGTGACATCGCTCGCGTGAAAACTGTGCTTAACCAGCAGGCAGGTAAGTGATCATGGCTGAAGCTGAAAAAACCGTCCGTACGCTGACTGGCCGTGTCGTCAGCGACAAAATGGACAAGACCATCACCGTTCTGATCGAGCGTCGCGTTAAGCACCCGATCTACGGTAAATACGTTAAGCGTTCGACTAAGCTGCACGCGCACGACGAATCCAACCAGTGCAAAATCGGCGACAAGGTTTCCATCCGTGAAACCCGTCCGCTGGCCAAGACCAAGTCCTGGGCACTGGTTGAAGTCCTCGAACGCGCTGTTGAAGTCTAAGGGCTAGGGGTCGGAGAAATTTTATGATTCAGACTCAATCCATGCTCGATGTGGCCGATAACAGCGGCGCTCGTCGCGTCATGTGCATCAAGGTGCTCGGCGGCTCGCACCGCCGTTACGCCGGCATCGGTGACATCATCAAAGTAACCGTAAAGGAAGCAATTCCGCGCGGTAAGGTCAAAAAAGGCCAGGTGATGACTGCTGTTGTCGTCCGTACCCGTCACGGTGTACGTCGCGCTGACGGTTCCATCATTCGTTTCGACGGCAACGCTGCTGTTCTGCTGAACACCAAGCAAGAGCCGATCGGCACTCGCATCTTCGGGCCAGTGACCCGTGAACTTCGTACTGAGAAGTTCATGAAGATCGTCTCGCTCGCCCCTGAAGTGCTGTAAGGAGATCCGACATGCAAAAGATTCGTCGTGACGACGAGATCATCGTGATCGCCGGCAAAGACAAAGGTAAGCGCGGTAAGGTGCTGAAGGTTCTGGCTGATGACCGTCTGGTCATCGGTGGTGTGAACCTGGTCAAGCGTCATACCAAGCCTAACCCGATGGCGGGCGTTCAGGGCGGTATCGTCGAAAAAGAAGCGCCTCTGCACGCTTCCAACGTTGCCATCTTCAACGGCGAAACCAACAAGGCTGACCGCGTTGGTTTCAAAGTAGAAGACGGTAAGAAAATTCGTGTCTTCAAGTCGACCCAAAAAGCGGTTGATGCTTGAACACTGCTAGGTAGAAGACCATGGCACGACTGAAAGAGATTTACCGGAACGAAATCGCTCCTAAGCTTAAGGAAGAACTTAAGCTGTCGAACGTGATGGAAGTTCCGCGCGTTACCAAGATCACCCTGAACATGGGTCTGGGCGAAGCGATCGGCGACAAGAAAGTCATCGAGCACGCTGTTGCCGACCTGGAAAAGATCACCGGTCAAAAGCCGGTCGTGACTTTCGCTCGTAAATCCATCGCGGGCTTCAAAGTCCGTGAAGGGTGGCCGATCGGCGTCAAGGTGACCCTGCGTAGCGACAAGATGTACGAATTCCTGGACCGCCTGCTGGCGATCTCCCTGCCTCGGGTACGCGACTTCCGCGGCCTGAATGCCAAGTCCTTCGATGGTCGTGGCAACTACAGCATGGGCGTGAAAGAGCAGATCATCTTCCCGGAAATCGATTACGACAAGATCGATGCTCTGCGCGGTTTGGACATCACCCTGACCACCACTGCTCGTTCGGATGACGAAGGCCGCGCTCTGCTGCGTGCATTCAAATTCCCGTTCCGCAACTGATTGGAGTAGGAAAATGGCCAAGAAGAGCATGAAAAACCGCGAGCTGAAGCGTCAGCTCACGGTAGCCAAGTTCGCCAAAAAGCGTGCTGAGCTGAAAGCGACCATCGTCAACCTGAACGCCTCTCCAGAAGAGCGTTTCGCTGCCGTTGTCGCTCTGCAGAAGCAGCCACGTGATGCAAGCGCTGCGCGTCTGCGCAACCGTTGCCGCCTGACCGGTCGTCCTCACGGTGTATACCGTAAGTTCGGCCTGGGCCGTAACATGCTGCGTCAAGCGGCAATGCGCGGCGACGTACCAGGTCTGGTCAAAGCCTCCTGGTAATCGCTGCAGGTGTGATCCCGGTGGAAGGGGGGGTGATCTTCCGACCGCCGGTGATCTTGCCAACAAACAAGCCCCCTCGTGGGGCTTGTTTCGTTTCTGCCTTGTGTCTAGAATGACCGGCTCACCCGAGCCTGGGTTTTTTGCCCTGCCCGTTCGGGTGGTTGTGATAGCCGCAAGGCTAATATTTCTTGTATCAGGAGCATCTAGCCCATGAGTATGCAGGACCCGTTAGCGGACATGCTAACTCGCATCCGTAATGCCCAGATGGCTGAAAAGTCCGTCGTAAGCATGCCTTCCTCCACTCTGAAGGTTGCGGTTGCCAAAGTTCTTAAGGACGAAGGTTACATCGCTGGCTACCAGGTTACTGGTGAAGCCAAGCCTTCCCTGTCGATCGAACTGAAGTACTTCGAAGGCCGTCCGGTCATCGAGGAACTGAAGCGCTCCAGCCGTCCAGGCCTGCGCCAGTACAAGTCCGTCGCTGAGCTGCCGAAAGTACGTGGCGGCCTGGGCGTGTCTATTGTCTCCACCAACAAAGGTGTGATGACTGATCGCGCTGCGCGCGCTGCCGGTGTCGGCGGCGAAGTTCTGTGCACAGTGTTCTAAGGGGGGATAGACATGTCTCGCGTCGCTAAGAACCCCGTTAAGCTGCCGTCCGGTGTCGAAGTCAAATTCGCAGGTCAGCTGCTTTCGGTGAAGGGTGCCAAAGGCGCTCTCGAACTGAACGTTCACTCGTCTGTTGAAGTTACCGAAGAGTCTGGTGAACTGCGTTTCGTCGCTCGCAATGGTGACCAGCAAGCTCGCGCCATGGCCGGTACTACCCGCGCTCTGGTCAACAACATGGTCCAAGGCGTAAGCCAAGGCTTCGAGCGCAAGCTCCAGCTGGTCGGTGTTGGTTACAAGGCACAGGCCAAGGGCACCGTCCTGAACCTGGCCCTGGGCTTCTCTCACCCAGTGGACTACGAACTGCCAGCCGGTATCACCGCTGAAACGCCTAGCCAGACCGACATCCTGATCAAGGGTATCGACAAGCAGCTGGTAGGTCAGGTGGCCGCTGAAATCCGCGGGTTCCGTCCGCCGGAGCCTTACAAAGGCAAGGGTGTGCGTTACGCGGACGAAGTAGTCCGTCGTAAAGAAGCCAAGAAGAAGTAGGGCCTAGCAAATGACCGACAAAAAAGTTATTCGACTGCGTCGCGCTCGCAAAGCACGCCTCAAGATGCACGAACTCGAAGTCGTGCGCCTGTGCGTGTTCCGCTCCTCGCAGCACATCTACGCCCAGGTCATTTCGGCCGACGGCAGCAAGGTTCTGGCAAGCGCCTCGACCTTGGACAAAGACCTGCGTGATGGCGCCACTGGCAACATCGACGCGGCCACTAAGGTTGGCAAGCTGGTAGCTGAGCGTGCGAAAGCCGCCGGTGTATCTCAAGTTGCCTTTGACCGTTCCGGCTTCAAGTACCACGGCCGCGTCAAAGCGCTGGCTGATGCTGCTCGTGAAGGCGGGCTGGAGTTCTAAGTTATGGCAAATAACGATCAAAAGCGCGACGAAGGCTACATCGAGAAGCTGGTTCAAGTTAACCGCGTAGCCAAAACCGTTAAAGGCGGCCGTATCTTCACCTTCACCGCACTGACCGTGGTAGGTGATGGCAAGGGTCGCGTTGGTTTCGGCCGTGGCAAATCGCGCGAAGTACCTGCTGCGATCCAGAAAGCCATGGAAGCTGCTCGTCGCAACATGATCCAGGTTGACCTGAAGGGCACCACCCTGCAGTACGCCACCAAGGCTGCCCACGGCGCCTCGAAGGTTTACATGCAGCCTGCCTCGGAAGGTACCGGTATCATCGCCGGCGGCGCTATGCGTGCCGTCCTGGAAGTTGCTGGTGTTCAGAACGTCCTGGCCAAGTGCTACGGTTCGACCAACCCAGTGAACGTGGTTTACGCCACCTTCAAGGGTCTGAAAGCCATGCAATCTCCTGAGTCCATTGCTGCCAAGCGCGGCAAGAGCGTTGAGGAGATCTTCTAATCATGGCAACCGTAAAAGTAACGCTGATCAAGAGCGTCTCGGGCCGCCTGCCTAACCACAAACTGTGCGTTAAAGGTCTGGGTCTGCGTCGCATCGGTCACACTGTAGAAGTCCAGGATACTCCCGAGAACCGCGGGATGATCAACAAGGCTTACTACATGCTGAAGGTCGAGGGTTAATCGATGAAACTCAATGATCTGAGTCCAGCGCCGGGTTCCCGTCGCGAGAAGCATCGTCCAGGTCGTGGTATCGGTAGCGGTCTGGGTAAGACTGGCGGCCGTGGCCACAAAGGTCAGACCTCCCGTTCCGGTGGTTCGATCGCTCCTGGCTTCGAAGGCGGTCAACAGCCGCTGCACCGTCGTCTGCCGAAGTTCGGCTTCGTTTCCCTGAAAGCCATGGACCGCGCTGAAGTGCGTCTGTCGGAACTGGCCAAAGTGGAAGGCGACGTGATCTCCGTGCAGTCCCTGAAGGATGCCAACGTGATCAACCAGCACATTCAGCGTGTGAAAATCATGCTGTCTGGCGAAGTTACTCGCGCAGTCACCATCAAGGGCATCGCAGCCACCAAGGGTGCGCGTGCGGCTATCGAAGCAGCTGGCGGCAAATTCGAGGAATAAATGGCTAAGCAAGGTGCTCTCTCTTCGCTCGGTAAGGGCGGGATGTCGGAACTCTGGGCTCGTCTGCGCTTTCTGTTCATGGCGATCATCGTCTATCGGATAGGTGCGCATATCCCGGTTCCTGGCATCAATCCAGACCGTCTGGCGGATCTGTTTCGGCAGAATGAGGGGACCATTCTTAGCTTGTTCAACATGTTTTCCGGTGGCGCGCTTGAGCGCATGAGCATCTTTGCACTGGGGATCATGCCGTACATCTCGGCATCGATCATCATGCAGCTGATGACGGCGGTCAGCCCGCAACTGGAGCAGTTGAAGAAGGAAGGTGAAGCTGGCCGTCGCAAGATCAGCCAGTACACCCGCTACGGCACCGTTATCCTGGCACTGGTTCAAGCCATTGGCATGTCCATTGGCCTGGCCAACCAGGGCGTGGCGTTTTCTGTGGGCCTCGGCTTCTATGTCGTTGCTGTCTCCACCTTCGTGGCAGGCGCGATGTTCATGATGTGGCTGGGTGAGCAGATCACCGAGCGCGGTGTGGGTAACGGTATCTCGATGTTGATCTTCGCAGGTATCGTTGCCGGTCTTCCGAGAGCAATCGGGCAGTCTTTCGAGTCTGCACGCACAGGCGATATCAACATTTTCGCCCTGGTCGCAATCGGTTTGCTTGCAGTAGCGATCATCGGTTTCGTGGTGTTCATTGAGCGTGGTCAGCGTCGTATTGCCGTTCACTACGCCAAGCGTCAGCAGGGCCGCAAGGTCTTCGCGGCGCAGACCAGCCACTTGCCGCTGAAGGTGAACATGGCGGGGGTTATCCCGGCCATTTTCGCGAGCAGCATTCTGCTGTTCCCGGCTTCGCTGGGTGCCTGGTTCGGTCAGTCCGAAGGTATGGGCTGGCTGCAGGACATCTCGCAGTCGATCGCTCCTGGTCAGCCGTTGAACATTCTGCTGTTTAGTGCAGGGATTATTTTCTTCTGCTTCTTCTACACAGCGCTGATGTTCAACCCGAAAGACGTAGCGGAAAACCTGAAGAAGTCCGGTGCCTTTATTCCGGGTATCCGTCCTGGTGAGCAGTCCGCACGCTACATTGATGGCGTTCTGACTCGTCTGACCATGTTCGGTGCTCTTTACATGATGGCCGTCTGCCTTCTGCCCCAGTTCCTGGTGGTGGCAGCAAATGTGCCGTTCTACCTTGGCGGGACCTCGTTGCTGATTGTGGTAGTGGTTGTGATGGACTTCATGTCCCAAGTACAATCGCACCTCGTTTCGCACCAGTACGAATCCCTGATGAAGAAAGCCAACCTGAAAGGCTACGGTGGCAGCGGTCTGCTGCGCTGATACGCCCCTAAGGTTCGAGGAGTCGGTAATGAAAGTTCGTGCATCGGTGAAAAAGCTGTGCCGTAACTGCAAGATCATCCGTCGCGAAGGCGTCGTACGAGTGATCTGCAGCGCGGAACCGCGTCACAAACAGCGCCAAGGCTGAGTGTGATCTGCGTTTCAAACCCAGCAGCTAGTGTGCTGCTGGGTTGATTATTCGTTTCTACAGCGATATTATCTCGCGCCCTATTTCTTGGCTTCCGGGGCGTAGGTAGCTGTCAATTGGAGTCCCACTGAATGGCCCGTATTGCAGGCGTCAACATTCCAGATAACAAGCATACTGTTATCTCGCTGACCTACATCTATGGTGTCGGTCGCACAACTGCACAGAAGATCTGTGCAGACGCTGGTGTAAACCCAGCCGCTAAGATCAAGGATCTGAGCGACGAGCAAATCGAAACCCTGCGTGGCGAAGTCGCGAAGTTCACCACCGAAGGTGACCTGCGTCGTGACATCAACATGAAGATCAAGCGCTTGATGGACCTGGGTTGCTACCGCGGCCTGCGTCATCGTAAAGGTCTGCCGGTTCGCGGTCAGCGCACCAAGACCAACGCACGCACCCGTAAGGGCCCGCGTAAGCCGATCCGCAAGTAATCGCCCAGGAATATAGACATGGCAAAACCTGCTGCTCGTCCTCGTAAGAAAGTCAAAAAGACAGTGGTTGATGGCATCGCCCACATCCACGCTTCTTTCAACAACACCATCGTGACCATCACCGACCGTCAGGGCAACGCACTGTCCTGGGCTACTTCCGGTGGTTCGGGTTTCCGTGGTTCGCGCAAGTCCACCCCGTTCGCAGCCCAGATTGCTGCTGAGCGTGCTGGTCAAGCTGCGCTGGAATATGGTCTGAAGAACCTCGACGTCAACGTCAAGGGTCCAGGTCCAGGTCGTGAATCCGCCGTTCGTGCATTGAACAGCTGCGGCTACAAGATCGCCAGCATCACCGACGTGACGCCAATCCCGCACAACGGGTGCCGTCCGCCGAAGAAGCGTCGCGTGTAATCAGGAGACAGAAGAATGGCACGTTACATTGGTCCAAAATGCAAACTGTCTCGTCGTGAAGGCACCGACCTGTTCCTGAAGAGCGGCGTTCGCGCTCTGGAATCGAAGTGCAACATCGAAGCAGCCCCAGGTATCCACGGCCAGCGCCGTGGCCGTCAGTCCGACTACGGTACCCAGCTGCGCGAGAAACAAAAAGTCCGTCGTATCTACGGTGTTCTGGAGCGTCAGTTCCGCGGTTACTACCAAGCTGCTGCCTCGAAAAAAGGCGCAACCGGTGAGAACCTGCTGCAACTGCTCGAGTGCCGTCTGGATAACGTCGTTTACCGTATGGGCTTCGGCTCGACTCGTTCCGAGTCCCGTCAGCTGGTTTCGCACAAAGCGATCAGCGTCAACGGTAAGACTGTAAACATTCCATCCTACCAAGTTCGTCCGGGTGACGTGGTCGCGGTTCGCGAGAAGTCGCTGAACCAGCTGCGCATTGTTCAAGCCCTTGAACTGTGCGCCCAGCGTGGCCGCGTTGAGTGGGTAGACGTAGATTCCGCTAAGAAGTCGGGCGTTTTCAAGAACGTTCCAGCTCGTGGCGATCTGTCTGCCGACATCAACGAAAACCTGATTGTCGAGCTCTACTCCAAGTAAGGGCTAGAAAATAGGTGCATCCATGCAGATTTCGGTAAATGAGTTCCTGACTCCCCGCCATATTGATGTGCAGGTAGTCAGTCCGACCCGCGCCAAGATTACGCTCGAGCCTCTCGAGCGTGGTTTCGGCCATACCCTGGGCAACGCGCTGCGCCGCATCCTGTTGTCCTCCATGCCTGGCTGTGCAGTAGTCGAGGCCGAGATCGATGGCGTACTCCATGAGTACTCCGCGATCGAAGGTGTTCAGGAAGACGTAATTGAAATCCTGTTGAACCTGAAAGGCCTGGCTATCAAACTGCACGGTCGTGACGAAGTTACGCTGACCTTGTCGAAAAAGGGTTCGGGGGTGGTTACCGCTGCCGATATTCAGCTGGATCACGATGTCGAGATCGTCAACCCCGATCACGTAATCGCGAACCTGGCGTCCAACGGCGCCCTGAACATGAAGCTCACCGTAGCTCGTGGTCGCGGTTACGAGCCGGCTGACTCCCGTCAAACCGACGAAGACGAAAGCCGTAGCATTGGCCGTCTGCAGCTGGACGCTTCGTTCAGCCCGGTGCGTCGTATCGCCTATGTGGTCGAGAACGCCCGTGTTGAACAGCGTACCAACCTGGACAAGCTGGTCATTGATCTGGAAACCAACGGCACCCTGGATCCTGAAGAGGCTATCCGCCGCGCTGCGACCATCCTGCAACAGCAGCTGGCCGCGTTCGTCGACCTCAAGGGTGACAGTGAGCCTGTCGTAGTCGAGCAGGAAGACGAGATCGATCCGATCCTGCTGCGCCCGGTTGACGACCTGGAACTGACTGTACGTTCGGCCAACTGCCTCAAGGCGGAGAACATCTACTACATCGGCGACCTGATTCAGCGTACCGAAGTAGAGCTGTTGAAGACTCCTAACCTGGGCAAGAAGTCCCTGACTGAAATCAAGGACGTCCTGGCCTCTCGTGGTCTGTCTCTCGGCATGCGCCTCGACAACTGGCCGCCTGCAAGTCTTAAGAAAGACGACAAGGCGACCGCCTGATCGTCGTAATCACCGAACGTAGTGTTTGGTAAGGAATGAATCATGCGTCATCGTAAAAGTGGACGTCACCTGAGCCGTACCAGCTCTCACCGCAAGGCTATGTTCCAGAACATGGCAGTGTCGTTGATCGAGCACGAGCTGATCAAAACCACCCTGCCGAAAGCCAAGGAACTGCGCCGCGTTGCCGAGCCGCTGATCACCCTGGCCAAGGAAGACAGCGTTGCTAACCGTCGTCTGGCCTTCGACCGTACCCGTTCGAAGTCCGCTGTTGGCAAACTGTTCAACGACCTGGGCAAGCGTTACGCCACCCGTCAGGGCGGCTACCTGCGCATCCTGAAGTGCGGTTTCCGCGCTGGCGACAACGCGCCTATGGCGTACGTCGAGCTGGTTGATCGTCCGGTCGGCGGTGCTGTAGAAGCTGCTGAGTAAGACGTTCTGTCTGCTACAAGGAACCGGGCCTAGTGCCCGGTTTTTTGTGTCTGCAGGTATTGTTAATTTCTATTGATACGAGTCATGTAATGAATTTGTTCTGAGGTGACCGCTCGTCGATACTCTTTATCAAGCCGTTTAGCCGGCACTCGAAGACCATAAGGAGAGCCCATGAGCAAGATTCTCACCACCGCCAGCGGTGCACCTGTAGCCGATAACCAAAATTCCCGTTCCGCCGGCCCACGCGGCCCACTGCTGCTCGATGACTTCCATCTGATCGAGAAGCTCGCTCACTTCAACCGTGAGAACATTCCTGAGCGCCGTGTACACGCCAAAGGTTCGGGCGCCTACGGCACTTTCACCGTTACCCGCGATATCACCTCATACACCAGCGCCAAGCTGTTCGAGCAGATCGGCAAGCAGACCGAGACATTCCTGCGCTTTTCTACGGTCGGCGGTGAGCGAGGCTCGGCGGATACCGAGCGCGACCCACGTGGCTTTGCGGTGAAGTTCTACACCGAGGAAGGCAACTGGGACATCGTTGGCAACAACACGCCAGTGTTCTTCATCCGCGACCCGCTCAAGTTCCCGGATTTTATCCACACCCAGAAGCGCCACCCGCAAACCAATTTGAAGAACGCGCAGATGATGTGGGACTTCTGGTCGCACTCGCCCGAGGCCCTGCACCAGGTCACCATCCTGTTCTCAGACCGGGGTATCCCGGACGGTTACCGGCACATGCACGGTTTCGGTAGCCACACCTACAGCCTGATCAATGCCCAAGGCGAGCGCACCTGGGTCAAATGGCACTTCAAGACCCAGCAAGGTATCAAGAACCTGGCCCCGGCCGATGCGGCACGCCTGGCCGGCACCGATCCGGACTACGCCCAGCGTGACCTGTTTGAAGCCATCGAGCGTGGCGACTTCCCACGCTGGACCGTATGCATCCAGGTGATGAGCGAGGCCGAGGCGGCCAGCCGCGCTGAAAACCCGTTCGACGTGACCAAAACCTGGTCGCAGAAAGACTATCCACTGATCGAAGTGGGTGTGCTGGAACTCAACCGCAACCCGCTCAACTACTTCGCCGAAGTGGAACAGGCAGCGTTCGGCCCGAGCAACATGGTCCCGGGTGTCGGCCTGTCGCCTGACCGCATGCTGCAAGGCCGCGTATTCGCTTACGCCGATGCACACCGCTACCGTGTGGGCACCAACCACCAGCAACTGCCGGTGAATGCCCCGCGCAGCCCGGTGAACAGCTACCAGCGTGACGGTTCGATGGCCATGGGCAGCTACGGCAGTGCGCCTAACTACGAGCCCAACAGCTACGCCGACGCACCGAAACAGTCGCCACGCCACGCCGAGCCTGCATTGGCCCTGAGCGGTGCCGCTGATCGACACGAGCACCGCGAGGATAGGGACTACTACAGCCACGCCGGTGCACTGTTCCGCCTGATGAGCGACGAACAGAAGGCACTGCTGATCAGCAATATCGCCGGAACCATGGCAGGCGTCAGCGAAGACGTGATCCAGCGCCAGTTGCAGTATTTCTTCAAGGCCGACCCGGCCTATGGCGAAGGCATCGCCAAGGCGTTGGGCGTGAGTCTCGCCTAAGTCGAAGTGATAAGAAGAACCGCCCTCATTTGGGCGGTTTTTCAATGAATATCACTACTGTTTAACCGATTTTTTGCTTCTGATTGCGCGTTTTTCAGTGACCGCGCGCAAAAGCTGGTTCACACTATGTGCATCAAGCCGTTTTCACAGGGAGAAGCAGGGCGATGCAAGGTCACCCGGACGTAATCAACTACCTCGTCACGTTGCTGAAGGGCGAACTGGCCGCGCGCGACCAGTACTTCATCCACTCGCGCATGTACGAAGACTGGGGCTTGTCCAAGCTCTACGAGCGTATCAACCACGAGATGGAAGAAGAAACGCAGCACGCCGATGCCCTGATGCGCCGTATCCTGATGCTCGAAGGCACTCCCGACATGCGCGCGGACGATCTGGAAGTTGGCAGCACCGTGCCGGAAATGATCGAGGCCGACCTCAAGCTCGAGTACAAGGTGCGTGGCGCACTGTGCAAAGGCATCGAGCTGTGCGAACTGCATAAGGACTACATCAGCCGCGACATCCTGCGCGCGCAGCTGGCAGACACCGAAGAAGATCACACCTACTGGCTGGAAAAGCAGCAGGGCCTGATCAAGGCCATTGGCCTGGAAAACTACCTGCAGTCGCAGATGTAAGTTATCCACAGCTTCACGAAAAAGCCCCTGGCACCAACGGTACCAGGGGCTTTTTCATGCCAGTGACGGCACTCAGGCTCGGTCACGCTCCAGCAGTGGCTTGAGGTAATGCCCGGTATACGACTGTTTCATCTTGCTCAATTCTTCCGGGGTACCGCAGGCGATGATCTGCCCACCCTTGGAGCCGCCTTCCGGCCCAAGGTCCACCAACCAGTCTGCCGTCTTGATCACATCCAGGTTGTGTTCGATCACCACCACTGTGTTGCCGTGGTCACGCAAGCGATGCAGTACATCCAGCAGTTGCTGGATATCGGCAAAGTGCAGGCCGGTGGTCGGTTCGTCGAGAATGTACAAGGTCTTGCCGGTATCGCGCTTGGACAACTCACGGGACAGCTTCACCCGCTGCGCCTCGCCACCGGACAAGGTGGTCGCCGACTGCCCCAGCTTGATGTACGACAGGCCCACGTCCATCAAAGTCTGCAGCTTGCGCGCCAGCGCCGGCACTGCATCGAAGAATTCGCGGGCATCCTCGATGGTCATTTCCAGCACCTCGTGGATGTTCTTGCCCTTGTACTTGATCTCCAAGGTTTCGCGGTTGTAGCGCTTGCTCTTGCACACGTCGCAGGGCACGTAGATGTCTGGCAGGAAGTGCATTTCCACCTTGATCAAGCCGTCGCCCTGGCAGGCTTCGCAACGGCCGCCTTTGACGTTGAACGAGAAACGCCCCGGGCCGTAGCCGCGCGACCGGGATTCCGGCACGCCGGAGAACAGCTCGCGGATTGGTGTGAAGATACCGGTGTAGGTCGCCGGGTTCGAGCGCGGGGTGCGTCCGATCGGGCTTTGGTCGATATCCACCACCTTGTCCAGGTGCTGCAGGCCGTCCATGCTGCTGTGCGGCGCGGCTTCCAGGCTGCTCGCGCCGTTTAGGGCGGTGGCGGCGAGAGGGAACAGGGTGTTGTTGATCAGCGTCGACTTGCCCGAGCCAGACACGCCGGTGACACAAGTCAGCAGGCCGATCGGCACTTCCAGGTCGACGTTCTGCAGGTTGTTGCCACGCGCGCCCTTGAGCTTGAGCTGCAGCTTCTTGTTGCGTGGGGTGCGCTTGGCCGGCACGGCGATCTTCTTGCGCCCGGACAGGTACTTGCCGGTCAGTGAGTCTGGGTGGTCCATGACCTCCTGCGGTGAGCCCTCGGCGACGATCTGGCCGCCGTGCACACCAGCACCCGGGCCGATGTCGACCACGTAGTCCGCCAGGCGGATGGCGTCCTCGTCGTGCTCCACCACGATCACGGTGTTGCCCAGGTCACGCAGGTGATTGAGGGTGGCCAGCAAGCGGTCGTTGTCGCGTTGATGAAGACCGATGGACGGTTCATCGAGAATGTACATCACCCCGACCAGGCCGGCGCCGATCTGGCTGGCCAGGCGGATACGCTGGGCTTCACCACCGGACAGCGTATCGGCGCTGCGGTCCAGGGTCAGGTAGTCGAGGCCGACGTTGACCAGGAACTGCAGTCGCTCGCAGATTTCCTTGAGGATTTTCGCCGCGATTTCGCCGCGCCGGCCGGTCAGGGTCAACTCGCCGAAGTAGTTGCTGGCTTCGCCGATCGGCAGGTTGGTCACCGCTGGCAGGGTCTTCTCGCCAACCCACACATGGCGGGCTTCGCGGCGCAGGCGGGTGCCGCGGCAATCCGGGCAGGGCTGGGTGCCGAGGAACTTGGCCAGCTCTTCACGCACGGTGGCCGACTCGGTCTCGCGGTAGCGGCGCTCCAGGTTCGGCACGATGCCTTCGAACGGGTGCGAGCGCTTGACGATGTCACCGCGGTCATTGAGGTATTTGAAGTCAACGCTCTGCTTGCCACTACCCTGCAGGATGACCTTCTGATGCTCGGCCGACAGTTCGCCGAACGGCTCCTCGAGGCTGAAGCCGTAATGCGCGGCCAACGAGCCGAGCATCTGGAAGTAGTACACATTGCGCCGGTCCCAGCCGCGAATGGCGCCTTCGGCCAGGGTCAGCTCGCTGTTGACCAGGCGCTTGGTGTCGAAGAACTGCTTGACCCCCAGGCCATCGCAGGTCGGGCAGGCACCGGCCGGGTTGTTGAACGAGAACAGCTTCGGCTCCAGCTCACTGATCGCATGGCCGCACACCGGGCAGGCGAAGCGTGCCGAGAAGATCATCTCTTCGCCGGGCTCGTCATCCATTGGCGCCACCAGGGCAATACCGTCTGCCAGCTTCAGTGCGGTCTCGAATGACTCGGCCAGGCGCTGCTGGAGGTCGGCGCGGACCTTGAAACGGTCCACTACCACGTCGATGCTGTGCTTCTTCTGCTTGTCCAGCTTGGGCAGTTCGTCGAGCTCATAGAGCTTGCCGTTGACCCGCGCACGGACGAAGCCCTGGGCGCGCAGTTCATCGAACACCGCCAGGTGTTCACCCTTGCGCTCGCGCACCACCGGCGCCAGCAGCATCAGCTTGTTGCCTTCCGGGCGCTCCAGCACCAGGTCGACCATCTGGCTGATCGTTTGCGCTTCCAGCGGAATGTCGTGGTCCGGGCAGCGCGGCGTACCGACGCGGGCATACAGCAGGCGCAGGTAGTCGTAGATCTCGGTGATGGTGCCGACCGTCGAGCGCGGGTTGTGCGAGGTCGACTTCTGTTCGATGGAAATGGCCGGCGACAGGCCTTCAATGGTGTCGACGTCAGGTTTTTCCATCATCGACAGGAACTGCCGGGCATAGGCTGACAGCGACTCCACGTAGCGGCGCTGGCCTTCGGCATAGAGGGTGTCGAACGCCAGGGACGACTTGCCGGATCCGGACAGGCCGGTGATCACGATCAGCTTGTCCCGCGGCAGAGTCAGGTCGATGTTCTTCAGGTTGTGGGTTCGAGCCCCACGAATCAGGATCTTGTCCACTGCGGCCTCGCTCGGCGGGCATAAACAAGGAAGTATACGGCGCGCTGCCAGTACGCGGCAAAGCGTCGCGTAGATGCCGTCAAGCTGTCGGACTGATAGAATCGCCGCCGGTTCACACGAGGTTTATCCATGCACGACACCCACAACGAGCGCATGAGCAGCGGCGAAACCCGCGCTGCTGGCGGCCTGGCCCTGGTCTTTGCCTTTCGTATGCTGGGCATGTTCATGGTCTTGCCGGTGCTGGCCACCTACGGCATGGACCTGGCCGGCGCCACGCCCGCGCTGATTGGCCTGGCCATTGGCGCCTATGGCCTGACCCAGGCAGTATTGCAGATCCCCTTCGGGATGATTTCCGACCGCATCGGTCGCCGCCCGGTGATTTACCTGGGGCTGCTGATCTTTGCCCTGGGCAGCGTACTGGCAGCCCAGGCAGACTCCATCTGGGGCGTGATCGCCGGGCGAATCCTGCAGGGCGCCGGGGCGATTTCCGCTGCGGTCATGGCACTGCTGTCCGATCTGACCCGCGAGCAACATCGGACCAAGGCCATGGCCATGATCGGCATGAGCATCGGGTTATCGTTCGCCGTGGCCATGGTCGTCGGCCCATTGCTGACAAGTGCCTTTGGTTTGTCAGGCTTGTTCCTGGCCACTGCCGGACTTGCCCTGGTCGGCATCCTGCTGATTGCCTTTGTCGTGCCCAATACCCACAGCATCTTGCAGCACCGCGAATCGGGTGTGGCGCGCCAGGCCATCGGCCCGACCCTGCGCCATCCGGACCTTCTGCGCCTGGATGTGGGTATCTTCATCCTCCACGCCATCCTCATGGCCAGCTTCGTCGCACTGCCGCTGGCCTTCGTCGAGCGCGGCGGCCTGCCGAAAGAGCAGCACTGGTGGGTGTACCTGACCGCGCTGTTCATCTCATTTTTTGCAATGGTCCCGTTCATCATCTACGGCGAAAAAAAGCGCAAGATGAAACGTGTGTTGGCGGGTGCGGTCAGTGTCCTGCTGCTGACGGAGGTATTCTTCTGGCAGTGGGCTGACGGTTTGCGCGGACTGGTGATTGGCACCGTGGTATTCTTTACCGCATTCAACCTGCTGGAGGCTTCGTTGCCTTCGCTGGTGAGCAAGGTGTCGCCTGCTGGTGGCAAGGGGACGGCGATGGGGGTGTATTCCACCAGCCAGTTCCTCGGTGCCGCTCTTGGAGGAATCCTCGGTGGCTGGCTGTTCCAGCACGGCGGGCTGAACCTGGTGTTCCTTGGTTGCGCAACCCTGTGTGCCATCTGGTTGGTCGTCGCCTTGCGCATGAACGAGCCACCCTATGTGACCAGCCTGCGCATGCCGCTGACGCCAGAGGCAGTTCGGGAAGCCGGCTTGACCGAGCGCCTGATGGCCGTGCCGGGTGTGACCGACGCCGTGGTGGTGGCAGATGAAGCCGCCATCTATATCAAACTGGATACGAAAATTTTGGACCGTGCGACCCTCGAGCGACTGGTGAATCCAGCCTCTTCGGCGTGCGAAGCCTAGGAGAACGTTATGGCCCGTGGGGTTAACAAAGTCATTCTGGTCGGCACCTGTGGCCAGGATCCCGAAGTCCGCTACCTGCCCAACGGTAACGCCGTGACCAACCTGAGCCTGGCCACCAGCGAGCAGTGGACCGACAAGCAGTCGGGTCAGAAGGTCGAGCGTACCGAGTGGCACCGTGTGTCGCTGTTCGGCAAGGTTGCCGAAATCGCCGGCGAGTACCTGCGCAAAGGTTCGCAGTGCTACATCGAAGGCAAGCTGCAGACCCGCGAGTGGGAAAAAGACGGCATCAAGCGCTACACCACCGAGATCATCGTCGACATCAACGGCACCATGCAGCTGCTTGGCGGCCGTCCGCAGGGCCAGCAAGGCGGCGGCGATCAGTACAACCAGGGTGGCGGCAACTATGGTGGCGGCCAGCAGCAACAGTACAACCAGGCTCCGCCACGCCAGCAGGCCCAGCGTCCGCAGCAGCAACAGCGCCCTGCGCCGCAGCAGCCAGCACCGCAGCCGGCGGCTGACTTTGACAGCTTTGATGACGATATTCCGTTCTGATTGAACGGTCTGGCGTTTAGCTGGAATAGAAACCCAGGGCAGTTGCTCTGGGTTTTTTTATGGCTGGTGGGCATGCCAGAAGAGGAGGTGAGGGCCACCAGGTGCTTGCCGCAAAATGTTCAGCGCCTATGAGATCGAGCGCCGCCCGCGCGGCGCATCGCGGATAAATCCGCTCCTACCGTCTGTTTCGGGCCAGTTATCTTGCAGCATTGGCGCGCGAGTCCTAGGCGTATGCAGAAGACAGATTGAGCAGCAGCGATATCTTTCGATTACGAATCGGACAAAGAAGGCGGACAGCGGTGACCATGACAGGATGGACTGGCCCCGAAACAGACGGTAGGAGCGGATTTATCCGCGATGCGCCGCGCGGGCGGCGCTCGGTCTTACAGGCGCCATAGAACCCAAGGCATGCGACCGGCAGCCCAAATGCAACCGCCAGATACAACCAATCCCCACACCCCTGACCCATGTCATCGCACCTTCTGGTTTCTTGACTAGTCTTACTTACTGGCGGCCGTCAAAACCGCCACCGTGACTACCAAGAGGCGCCGGCCATGTTCCGTGCGTCCAAACCTGATCAGGAGTGCACGATGGATCTCAACCGTCGGCAGTTCTTCAAGGTCGCCGCAGTCGGCCTTGGAGGCTCGAGCCTGGCGGCGTTGGGCATGGCCCCGACGCCGGCCTTCGCCGAGCAGGTGCGTCACTTCAAGCTGGCGCACACCAAAGAAACCCGTAACACCTGCCCCTACTGCTCGGTCGGCTGCGGCCTGATCCTGTACAGCCAGGGCGATGCGGGAAAAAACGTCAAACAGAACATCATCCACATCGAAGGCGACGCCGATCACCCGGTCAACCGCGGCACCCTGTGCCCGAAAGGTGCCGGCCTGCTCGACTTTATCCACAGCCCCAGCCGCCTCAAGTATCCAGAGATGCGCAAGCCGGGCAGCAATGAGTGGGTGCGGGTCAGCTGGGACGAGGCGCTCGACCGCGTCGCCGACCTGATGAAAAAGGACCGCGACGCCAACTTCATCGAGAAGAACGCCCAGGGGCAAACCGTCAACCGCTGGCTTACCACCGGTTTTCTCGCTGCCTCCGCTGCCTCCAGCGAGGCTGGCTACCTGACCCACAAGGTCGTCCGCGCAACAGGCATGCTGGGGTTCGATAACCAGGCACGTGTCTGACATGGCCCGACGGTGGCAAGTCTTGCCCCGACGTACGGCCGTGGCGCCATGACCAACCACTGGTCCGATATCGCCAACGCGAATCTGGTCCTGGTGATGGGTGGCAACGCAGCAGAGGCGCATCCGTGCGGCTTCAAATGGGTGACCGAGGCCAAAGCGCACAACCAGGCGCGGCTGATCGTGGTCGACCCGCGGTTTACCCGCACCGCTTCGGTGGCGGACTACTACGCGCCGATCCGAACCGGTACCGACATCGCTTTCATGGGCGGGCTGATCAACTACCTGTTGAGCAACGACAAGATCCAGCACGAGTACGTGCGCAACTACACCGACGTGTCGTTCATCGTCAAAGAGAGCTATGGCTTCGAAGACGGGCTGTTCAGCGGCTACGACGAGGCCAAGCGCGTGTATGCGGATAAATCCGGCTGGGGCTACGAGCTGGGTGAGGACGGCTTCGCCAAGGTCGACCCGACCTTGCAGCACCCGCGCTGCGTATATCAGTTGATGAAGCAGCACTACAGCCGCTACACCCCGGAACTTGCGAGCATGACCTGTGGCATGCCGCAGGACGCCATGATGAAGGTCTGGGAAGAGATCGCCAGTTGCTCGGTACCGGGCAAGACCATGACGATCCTCTACGCGCTCGGCTGGACGCAGCACTCGATCGGCGCGCAGATCATCCGCAGTGCGGCCATGGTCCAGCTGCTGCTGGGCAACGTCGGCATGCCGGGTGGCGGGGTCAACGCCTTGCGCGGGCACTCCAACATCCAGGGCCTGACCGACCTCGGCCTGCTGTCCAACTCTTTGCCGGGCTACCTGACCCTGGCTGGCGACGCCGAGCAGGACTACGCCACCTACATCGACAAGCGTGCGTCGAAGCCGTTGCGCCCGGGGCAGCTGTCGTACTGGCAGAACTACGGCAAGTTCCACGTCAGCCTGATGAAGGCCTGGTACGGCGCCAATGCCACTGCAGAAAACAACTGGGGCTACGACTGGCTGCCCAAGCTCGATGTGCCGGCCTATGACGTGTTGCGCATGTTCGAGATGATGGGCCAGGGCAAGGTCAATGGCTACGTGTGTCAGGGCTTCAACCCGATTGCCGCGCTGCCGGACAAGAACCGCGTGACTGCGGCACTAGGCAAGCTCAAATGGCTGGTGATCATGGACCCGCTGGCCACCGAAACCTCGGAGTTCTGGCGCAACGCCGGGCCGTTCAACGACGTCGACACGGCCAATATCCAGACAGAGGTGATCCGCCTGCCCACCACCTGTTTCGCCGAGGAGGATGGTTCGTTGGTCAACAGCAGCCGTTGGCTGCAGTGGCACTGGAAAGGCGCCGACGGCCCTGGCGAGACCCGCACCGACGTGCAGATCATGAGCGAGCTGTTCCTGCGCCTGCGCCATCGTTACCAGACCGAGGGCGGTGCCTACCCTGATGCGATGATGAACATTCACTGGCCGTACAAGATCCCCGAAGAGCCATCGCCTGAGGAGCTGGCCAAGGAGATGAACGGCTGGGCGGTCAGCGACCTTACCGACGCCACCGGTGCCACGCTCAAGGCCGGCCAGCAGTTGGCAGGCTTTGCCCAGATGAAGGACGACGGGAGCACCGCGTCCGGCTGCTGGATCTTCGCCGGTTGCTGGACCGAGCAGGGCAACCAGATGGCCCGCCGCGACAACAGCGACCCGTACGGCATGCATCAGGTGCAGAACTGGGCCTGGGCCTGGCCAGCCAACCGCCGCATTCTCTACAACCGTGCTTCCAGCGACCCGCAAGGCAAACCCTGGGACCCGGAGAAGAAGCGCCTGGTGTGGTGGAACGGCAAGGCCTGGACCGGCACCGACGTGCCCGACTTCAAGGTCGACTCGCCGCCAGAGGCGGGGATGAACCCGTTCATCATGAACCCCGAAGGCGTGGCGAGGTTCTTCGCCATCGACAAGATGGCCGAAGGCCCGTTCCCCGAGCATTACGAGCCGTTCGAGACGCCAATTGGCATCAACCCACTGCACCCGCAGAACAAGAAGGCCACCAGCAACCCGGCCGGGCGGATCTTCGATTCGGTGTGGGACACCCTGGGTACGCACGACGAGTTCCCCTATGCAGCGACCACCTACCGGCTGACCGAGCACTTCCACTTCTGGAGCAAGCACTGCCGCCTGAATGCCATCGCCCAGCCCGAACAGTTCGTCGAAATCGGCGAGGTGCTGGCCAACGAGAAGGGCATCAAGGCCGGTGACCGCGTGCGGGTGTCGAGCAAGCGCGGGCATATCGATGCGGTCGCGGTGGTGACCAAGCGGATTCGCCCGCTGCAGGTCAACAACCAGACCGTGCACCAGATCGGCATCCCGCTGCACTGGGGCTTTACCGGGACCACGCGCCATGGCTACCTGACCAACACCCTGGTGCCGTTCCTCGGTGACGGTAACACCCAGACGCCGGAGTCCAAGTCGTTCCTCGTCAAAGTGGAGAAACTCTGATGGCCAGCCAAGACATCATCGCCCGCTCGGCCACCACCACCGTTCCGTCCTCGGTACGCCAGCTGGAGGAGGTCGCCAAGCTGATCGACACCACCAAGTGCATCGGCTGCAAGGCCTGCCAGGTGGCGTGCTCGGAGTGGAACGAACTGCGTGACGAGGTCGGCCACAACCACGGCACCTACGACAACCCCCAGGACCTTACGGCCGAGACCTGGACCCTGATGCGCTTCACCGAGCACGAGCGCGACGACGGCAACCTGGAGTGGCTGATCCGCAAGGACGGCTGCATGCACTGCGCCGACCCAGGTTGCCTGAAGGCCTGCCCGAGCCCGGGGGCGATCATCAAGCACGCCAACGGCATCGTCGACTTCAACCAGGATCACTGTATCGGTTGCGGCTATTGCATCACTGGCTGCCCGTTCAACATCCCGCGCATCTCGCAGAAGGACCACAAGGCGTACAAGTGCACCTTGTGTTCCGACCGCGTAAGCGTGGGCCTGGAGCCGGCCTGCGTGAAGACCTGCCCGACCGGGGCAATCGTGTTCGGCAGCAAGGATGAGATGAAAGTGCATGCCGCCGAGCGCATCGTCGACCTCAAGTCGCGCGGTTACGACAAGGCCGGGCTGTACGACCCGGACGGCGTCGGCGGCACCCATGTGATGTATGTGCTGCACCATGCCGACACGCCGAAGCTGTACGCCGGCCTGCCGGACCAGCCAGTGATCAGCCCGCTGGTGGGCTTGTGGAAGGGCTTCACCAAGCCGCTGGCGCTGCTGGCCATGGGCGCAGCGGTGCTGGCCGGGTTCTTCCACTATGTGCGGGTGGGGCCACAGCGGGTGGACGAGGACGAACACCCCACACCCCCGGACGAAAGCGTGCATCAGGTGGACCCGTCGGTGCATGTCTATGATCCGACCAAGCCCGGTGGGCAAGGGGAGCAGCGACCATGAACGACAACAAACCCATCCTGCGCTACAACGCCAACGAGCGGACCAACCACTGGATCGTCGCGATCCTGTTCATGACGGCAGGGCTCTCGGGGCTGGCGCTGTTCCACCCGGCACTGTTCTGGCTCAGCCATCTGTTCGGCGGCGGGCCTTGGACACGTATCCTGCATCCGTTCCTGGGCGTGGCGATGTTCGTGTTCTTCCTGGGCCTGGTGGTGCGCTTCTGGCGTGCCAACTTCATCACCGCCAACGACCGCCTGTGGTTGCGCCGCGTGGATCGGGTGATGCTGAACAAGGAGGAGGGCGTGCCGCCGATCGGCAAGTACAACGCCGGCCAGAAGCTGCTGTTCTGGACCCTGCTGGCATGCATGCTGGTGCTGTTGCTCAGCGGCGTGGTGATCTGGCGCGCGTATTTCAGCCACCTGTTCGGTATCGAGGTCATTCGCCTGTCGGCGCTGGCCCACGCCCTGGCGGCGTTCGTACTGATCCTCAGCATCATCGTGCACATCTACGCCGGTATCTGGATCAAGGGTTCGATCGGCGCCATGCTGCATGGCTGGGTCAGCCGCGCCTGGGCACGCAAGCACCACGAGTTGTGGTACCGCGAAGTGACCGGCGACAAGACGCCGAGCAATCATGGACGCAAAGAAGGATGAGCGCTTGAGCACGATACTCGAACCTGGGCAGATCGAAGCTTCGGCGGTGATGCCGCCGTTTCTGCATCTGCCGCCTGCCAATCTGTTTGCAATGCGCGCAGCGCGCCTGGAATACCTGGCAGAGGGCAACGCCCTGTGTGATTACCTGCGGCTGATCGCGCAGCTGTGCCACGTCCAGCAGCAGCTTGTGGATAACCCACCCGGCGGTTTGCCGGTGGCCGAGGAGCGTCAGCGCCTGTGCATAAGTCATGGCCTGCCACCGCTGGCAGCCGACAGCCTGGTGCGTGAAGGGCCGTGGCTGGTCTGGTTGCAGGCCTTGCTTACCCGCCTTGACAGTGAGGCCAGCGGCCCGCTGGGCGAGGCGCTGCAGGCCCTGCGCGACAGCGATGATAGCCAGCGCAAGGGCTGGGGTATCGCCTTGCTCGGCGGACAGTACGATGCGCTGCCTGCAGCGTTGGTGCCGTTCATTGGCGCCGCCTTGCAGGCTGCCTGGTCGAGCTGGTTGCTGGCGCTGCCAGCCCCCGAGCTCAAGCCCGCCGGCAGCCTGGCCCAGTGCCCGGCCTGCGGTTCGCCAGCAATGGCCGGGGTTGTGCGTAACCGTGGCAAGCACAACGGTTTGCGTTACCTGGTCTGTTCGCTGTGCGCCTGTGAGTGGCATGTGGTGCGGGTCAAGTGCGTGTATTGCGAGTCGAGCAAGGATCTGCGCTACACCAGCCTTGAAGATGACCGCCATGCGCCGGGCAAGGCGCCGCTGCGTGCCGAGTGTTGCCCAGGCTGCGAGAGCTACCTGAAGCAGAACTACCTGGAGAACGATGCCGCGGCCGAGCCACTGGCTGACGACCTGGCTAGCCTGGCGCTGGATATCCGGCTCGACGAGGAGGGCTTCCACCGCCTGGCACCGAACCTGATGTTCGCGCCCGGGTAGTAGGTGAATGTCTACACTGTAATACCGAGTCGCCTCTTCGCGGCAAGCCCGCTCCCACAAAGAACTGCGCAGGCTTTCAGACCTGTGGAGAACCCTGTGGGAGAGGGCTTGCCCGCGAAGAGGTCAGAACAGACAACGGATCAGTCCAAGGTAGTACTGCATGTCTTCCAGCCTCGCCAGCGACACCCCACGCCTGCCGTCCATCGATACTCTATTGCGTCACCCGGCCTGCCTCCCGCTAATTGACCGCTATGGCCGCGACGCAGTACTGGCCACTCTGCGCCAACTGCTCGATGACCTGCGCGACCCCGCCCACCGTGGTGAACTCACCGCCACCGAGCTGGCCGCCGAGATCCTCCTCGGCCGTACCGGCGAACGCCTGGCCATGCAGCAACGCAGCCAGGTCCGTCGTGTGTTCAACCTCACCGGTACCGTGCTGCACACCAACCTCGGCCGCGCGCTGCTGCCCGAGGAAGCCATCGAGGCCATGCAGATGGCCGCCCGCTACCCGCTCAACCTGGAGTTCGACCTGGCCACCGGCAAGCGTGGCGACCGTGACGACCTGATCGAAGGCCTGATCCGCGAGCTGACCGGCGCCGAAGCCGTCACCGTGGTCAACAACAACGCGGCCGCTGTGCTGCTGGCGCTCAACAGCCTGGGTGCGCGCAAGGAGGGCATCATCTCCCGCGGCGAACTGATCGAGATCGGCGGCGCCTTTCGCATTCCCGACATCATGGCCCGTGCCGGGGTAAAGCTGCACGAGATCGGCACTACCAACCGTACCCACGCCCGTGACTATGAGGCCGCCATCGGCCCGCGCACCGGCTTGCTGATGCGTGTGCACTGCAGCAACTACAGCATTCAGGGCTTCACCCACCAGGTACCGACTGCCGAGCTGGCGCGTATCGCCCATCAGCATGAACTGCCGCTGCTCGAAGACCTCGGCAGCGGCAGCCTGCTCGACCTCACACGCTGGGGCCTGCCCGCCGAACCGACGGTGCGCCAGGCCCTGGCCGATGGCGCCGACATCGTCACCTTCAGCGGCGACAAGCTGCTGGGTGGCCCTCAGGCGGGGATCATCGTCGGTCGCAAGGCGCTGATCGCCAAAATCAAGAAAAACCCGCTCAAGCGCGCCTTGCGCGTCGACAAGATCACCCTCGCGGCACTCGAGGCAGTGCTGGCGCTGTACCGCAATCCCGACCGCCTGGCCGAGCGCCTGCCGAGCCTGCGCCTGCTCACCCGCAGCCAGGCCGAGATCCAGGCCCAGGCCGAGCGCCTGGCACCGCAACTCAAGGCCCGCCTGGGCGAGCAGTGGGTAGTAAGCGTTCAGCCGGCGCTGGGTATGATTGGCAGCGGCAGCCAGCCGGTGGCGCGCCTGCCAAGCGCGGCGCTGTGCCTGCGCCCGCAAGTGTCGAAGAAACTGCGCGGGCGCAGCCTGCATGTGCTGGAGCGGGCCCTGCGCGATTTGCCGGTGCCGGTGCTCGGGCGCATCGCTGACGACGCCTTCTGGCTAGACCTGCGTCAGCTCGACGATGAGGCCCAGTGGCTGGCGCAGTTGCCGGCCTTGCAATTGGGGCCAGTGCAGTGATCGTCGGCACTGCCGGGCACATCGACCACGGCAAGACTGCGCTGCTTCAGGCCATCACCGGCCAGGCCGGTGACCAGCGCCAGGAAGAGCGCGCCCGTGGCATGACCATCGACCTTGGCTACCGCTACGCTGCGCTGGCAGAAGGAGCGGCGTTGACCGGTTTCATCGATGTTCCGGGCCATGAGCGGTTTATCCACAACATGCTGGCCGGCGCCCATGGCATCGACCTGGTGCTGCTGGTGGTGGCGGCCGACGATGGGGTGATGCCGCAGACCCGCGAGCACTTGGCGATCATCGAGCTGCTGGGTATTCCCCAGGCGCTGGTGGCGATAAGCAAATGTGACCGGGTTGAGCCTGAACGCCTGGCAGAAGTGCAGGCGCAGGTCAGAGCGATGCTGGCAGACGGGCCATATGCCAAGGCACGGCAGTTTCCTGTGTCGAGCATCACCGGGCAGGGTATCGAGGTATTGCGCCGGGCCTTGCTGGAGGCCGAGGTGCAAGTGCGCCAACGCAGCGTGCGCGGTGGCTTTCGCCTGGCGGTCGATCGCGCCTTTGCCGTGACCGGCGCCGGGGTGGTCGTCACTGGCACAGCGCTGGCCGGGCGCGTCAGTGCCGGCGATACATTGCTGCTGGGCAAAACCGGCAAGCCGGTGCGGGTGCGTGGCCTGCACGCGCAGAACCAGGTGGCACTGGTGGCTGAGGCCGGCCAGCGGGTGGCGCTGAACCTCGCCGCCGAACGCCTGGCAGTAGAGCAGGTGCACCGAGGCGACTGGCTGGTGCCCGAATGGCTGCATGCGCCCAGTGTTCGGGTAGATATCGAACTTTACCTGCTACCCGGTGAAACCCGCAGTTTCGAGCATTTCAGTGCCGTTCACGTGCACCTCGGTACGCAGGATGTGACAGCCCGGGTAGCTTTGCTCGAAGGCGAAACCCTTGCCGCCGGCCAGCGCATGTTTGCCCAGCTGCTGCTCAACGCGCCGTTGCAGGCGGTACACGGTGATCGTCTGGTGCTGCGAGACCAGCGTGCCCAGCGCACCCTCGGCGGCGGCAAGGTGCTCGACCCGTTCGCGCCGAGCCGGCAGCGCCGCAGTGCCGAACGCCTGCGCCAGTTGCAGGTGCTGCGCGATGCAGATGGCCTGGAGGAAGCGCTGTCGGCCTTGCTCGCCAGTGCGCTTGGTGGCCTTGACCCGCAGCGCCTGGAGCGCCAGTTCAATCGCCAGCGAGAAACGTGGCTATTGCCCACAGATGTGCAAGTGGTGGCCACGCGTCAGGGCCCTCTGCTTTTTGCCAAGGGCCAATGGCAGGCACTGAGGCACCAGGTGTTGGAGCAGTTGGCTCGGTTCCACGAACAGGAGCCTGACCAGCTTGGCCCGGACCGCGACCGCCTGCGCCGCTTCGCCGCCTTGCCACTGGAGCGCCCGGCGTTTGTCAGCCTGCTCGATGAGCTGCTCAATGATGAACAGGTAGCCAGCAGCGGGCCATGGCTGCATTTGCCTGATCACAAGGTGCAGTTGAGCGCTGCCGACAGCGTGCTATGGGAGCAGCTGCAGCCGAAGTTGCTGGCAGGGCAATATGATCCGCCCTGGGTCAGGACGCTGGCCGCTGAAGGAAATTGCGCGGAAGCGGAGGTGCGCCTGCTGCTGCGCAAGCTGGCCCGGTTGGGCCTGGTGCATCAGGTGGTGCGTGACCTCTTCTACCCTGAGGTGACGCTACAACGCATGGCAGAGCTGCTGCTGGGGCAGGCCAGCGAGACACCGATAGTGCAGGTTGCTGCGTTTCGCGATATGTTGGGCATCGGTCGCAAGCGTAGTGTGCAGATTCTCGAATACTTCGACCGCATCGGCTTGACCCGGAGGGTGGCCGATCAGCGTCACATCCGCGCCGACAGCGCCCTGGCCCAGCAGGCCAGGCACTGAGTACAAGGAAGGCAATCGCGCCCGGTGGCGCGGCCGGGCTTCAAACCCGGTTGGGGACGGCAGCCGTTCCCGGGCAGGTTCGACTCCCGCTGCCTTCCGCCATTCTTACCGCATTGCAAGGCGCTCTTCTATAGGAGCGGCCTTGTGTCGCGAAAGGGGCGCGAAGCGGCCCCGGGTTTTCAGCTTCGTCGCATAGGTCGCCGGGGCTGCTTTGCAGCCCTTTCGCGACGCAAGGCCGCTCCTACAGCCGCTCTCCACACAGATCCAGCGTGAACCAGTGCTCGGCCGCATCCACATCCAACCCCGCCCCCAGCAGCGCAAACATCTTGCCCAGCGCCGCCTCGCGGGTCATGCCGCCACCACTGACCAGCCCGGCACCGCGCAAGCGGTTACCCGCCGCATAGGTATCGAACACCACCGACCCTTCCGGGCACTGGCTGATGGCGGCCAGCAGCACACCACGCTGGCGCGCTGCACGCAGCACCTCCAGCAGCGCCTGGTCGTCCGACGGCCCGGTGCCACTGCCATAGCACTCCAGCAGCAGCCCTTGCACGCCACTGTCGAGCAGTGCCTTCAGGTGCGCGGCCTGCAGGCCCGGGAACACCGGCATCACCGCCAGGTTGACCGGTTGGCGCCGCTGGCGATAGCCCAGAGCGGCAGGCAACTCGGTGGCACGCTCGCCTTCACGATGGCGCGGCAGTGCGGCGAAGGCGTCAAAGGCCTCGCTACGCAGTTTTGAAGTCCGGCAGCCATGCAGCAACTGGCCGTGGAAGTACAGGTGCACGCCAGCCTCCAGGCCCTGTTCGACCTGGCGCAGGGCCCCGCACAGGTTGTCCCAGGCATCGCTCCCCGGCGCCCCGGCTGGCAGCATCGAGCCGGTCAGCAGCACCGGCACCGGCAGGCCCAGCAGCAGGAACGACAGCGCAGCGGCGCTGTAGGCCAAGCTGTCGGTGCCATGCAGCACCAGCACGCCGTCATGGCCAGCGTCCACTGCTGCGACGATGGCATCGCGCATCGCCAGCCAGTTGTGCTGCTGCATGTTGGCGCTGTCGAGCAACGGGTTCATTTCCTGCAGCGTCCATTGCACTTGGGGCGCATCGGTCAGCTGGGCGAGGTGTTCGCGCATGCGCGTGTCGAAACCACCGGCCGGCGCCAGGCCTTCGGCGGTTTCCAGCATGCCGATGGTGCCACCGGTGTAGAGGACGAGGAGATTCTTGACTGCACGCATGGAAAGCATCCGAAGCGGTGAGCGGAGGTAGAGCAGCCGCCCACGGAAGGGGCGGCTGGGCAGGGGAGGATATCAGCGCTGCGGCTGAGCTTGGCCGACTGCTTTGTCAGTGGCTGTTTCCGCCTGTGGATTGGCAGGCCAGGCGTTGCGGTCCAGGTCCAGGTCGGCGAACTTCGACGAGTCGAACACCGGCTGCTGGATGCCGGCCTTGCGCTGGTCATCGTAGTCGCGCATCACCCGCAGGCCGACTTTGAACAGCAGGGCCAGGGCTACCAGGTTGACGAAGGCCAGGCAGGTCATGGTGATGTCGGCGAAGGCGAATACGGTCGACAGGTCCTGCATCGAGCCCCACACCACCAGCGCCAGAACCAGGGCACGGAACGCCAGCAGCACCATGCGGTTGCGGCTGAGGAACTGCAGGCTGTTCTCGCCCAGGTAGTAGTTGTAGAGGATGCAGGTGAACACGAACAGCGACAGTGCCACGCTGACGAACAGGCGGCCCCAGTCACCGACCACCGCGGCCAGCGAGTTCTGGGTCAGGACGATGCCGTCACCTTCGAAGCCTGGGGTGTAGAAGCCCGACAGCAGGATCAGCAGCGCGGTGCAGGTGCAGATCACGAAGGTGTCGAGGAACACGCTGAAAGCCTGGACCACGCCCTGGGCACCTGGGTGCTTCACGGCGGCCACGGCAGCTACGTTCGGTGCACTGCCCAGACCGGCTTCGTTGGCGAACACACCACGCTTCACGCCCATGACGATGGCGCTGCCGAGCAGGCCGCCGAACGCTGGGTCGAGGCCAAAGGCGCTCTTGAAGATGGTTTCCAGCATGGCGGGCACGTGTTCGATCTGGGTGCCGATCACGTACAGGGTCACGCCGATGTAGGCCAGGGTCTTGACCGGCACCAGCAGGTCCGACACTGCCGCGATGCGCTTGATGCCACCGAGGAAGGTGATGGCCAGCAGCACCGCCAGGACGATACCGGTGTGGCGCGGGTCGAAGGCAAAGGCGTTCTGCAGCGAGTGGGTCACGGTGTACGACTGCAGGCCGATGAAGGCGAAGCCGTAGGTGACCAGCAGCAGGATCGAGAACACGATGGCCATGCTTTTGCGCTTCAGGCCGTGCTGGATGTAGTAGGCCGGGCCACCACGGTACAGGCCGTCGCCGTCGGCGCGCTTGTAGACCTGGGCCAGGGTGCATTCGAAGAAGCTGCTGGCCATGCCGACCAGGGCCGTGACCCACATCCAGAACACCGCGCCTGGGCCACCCAGGGTTACGGCGATACCGACACCGGCGATGTTACCGGCGCCAACGCGGCCGGCCAGGCTCAGCATCAGGGCCTGGAAGGAGCTCAGCTGGCCTGCCTGGCCACGCAGCGATTCCTTGAAGACGGCGAACATGTGGCCGAAGTGGCGGAACTGAACGAACCGCGAACGGATGGTGAAGTAACCGCCGAGACCGACGATCAGCACGATGAGAAGTTTCCCCGAGAGGAAATCGTTGAGTGCTTCGAGCATTGGAAAATGACCTCGATTCTTATTCTTCGCATGGAATGACTAGCGGACGGCAGGCGCACCGCTATTCGTTGGGGCGCATGGTTGGCCATGACAAAGGTGGTTACAATTTCGCGGGTTGCTCTGTTTTGGTGCGACTTGATGCTAGACTCGCATCATTCGCGTCACCCGAGTCTCTTAGCATGAGCGATCATTTCGCTACCAACCTGAAACTGGCTTGCAGCCACTACCGCTCTATTTCCGAAGTTTGCCGGCAGCTCTCGATCAACCGTGCGCAATTCAACAAGTACCTGAGCGGGCAGAGCCGTCCGACGGCTTACAACCTCAAGCGCATCGGCGATTTCTTCGGCGTTGAAGAGTACGAACTGAATTTGCCGCCCGAGCAGTTCAGCCGCCTGATCGGTGCACGTGTGTCGACGCCGGCCGAGCAGACCGATGACCCGATCAGCGAACTTTTCCGCCCGCTGCATGAGCACGCGGGCAACCTGTCGCGCTATTGCGGCTATTACTTCGAGTACTCCAACTGCATGTCGGTACCCGGCACTATCCTGGTGTCGCTGGTGCACCTGTGGGAAGAACGTGGCCGCTTCCTGTTCGAGCGCCAGGAACGCCAGGAGCGCTCCAGCGCCACCGACCAGCATGCCGAGGTGCGTTGCCGCTACCTGGGCGCGGCGTTCCAGCTGCAGGACCGGGTGTTCCTGATCGACTACGAGTCGCTGACTTTCAACGAGATGAGCCAGACCATTCTCATCCCCAGCTTCAAGAGCCGCATCACCCGCCTCAACGGCTTGAAGGCCGGGGTGTCCAGCGGCGACCGGCGCAACCCGGCCTGTACCCGGGTGGTGTGGGAGTACCTGGGGGAGGAGATCAACCGCATCAATGCCTATCGGCAGGTCAGGCTGTACCGGCCGGATGACCCACGGATTGATGACGATGTGCGCGAGCGGTTGAGTGTGGGGCCGTTGCGTAATAGCTTGTTTGAGATTGAATAGTTGACCTGTCTTTTTATGAAATTTGATGGTTGAGCATTTTCAAGTGGTGCTTTCGCGTTAAAAATAAGTTGCTTTGTGTGCGTGATGAATTTTCCTACGGGGCGTGTAGTGTTTTCCACTAGATGCCCATATTGACCGTCTCATGGCATAGGGTAATATTGCCCGTGGAACGATATTCGTTCTCGATAACTTTAAGGAGTTGCCTTGTGAAATGTCTATATGGAGTAGCGGCTGTAGTTCTTATGGGGGCGTCTGCGGTTAATGCGTCGGTTTTGAAGGGCGAAGCGCCGTCGCAGTTAACGACCACGGAAAGTAAAACGGCACCGCACTTGCTCACTGTTGCAAGTCTGGATCGGTCGAAGTGTAGTGGGTCTCACGCGAGAATGATGCCTCAATGTAATAATTGAGTGCTAAGTTCGGGAGGAGAACCTCCCGGACTTAAAGGAGTGAGAGAATGGATGACTTAATATATTATGTTGAGGGCAAGGTGGCAGGTATTGTCGCCCCTTCCACGGTGTTTTCATATCAAGATGATCAGGTTTTAGTTAATGGTCCACAGGGCATTTCCCGTGCCTCGATAAAAAATGAATGCAGTTTTCGTCAGGCCCTTCTCGACTCGGGAGCATTGGTGCACGGCCAGGCGGAAGAGGTCATGACGATCATCAACCTACTGAGCGATCCGCGGACCAGCCGTACGGTCAGCTACTTTCTTTGCTTGGCCCGGCAGTGTGATGAGGTAATCGAGGATGTGGCCACCTTGCGCAATGCCCGAGTCATGGTGGCTGGGTGCGGTGGCATTGGTAGCGCCCTTTGTATGCTATTGGCGGGCGCTGGAGTTAGGAGATTTTTGCTGGTCGATGCGGATGTCATCGAACCAAGTAATCTGAATCGTCAGCTCTTCTGGACGCTTGATAACGTAGGAGAAAAGAAGGTTGACGTACTTAAGCGGTCTCTCGAGTTACGATTCGAAGGGGTATCAGTTGAGTGCGTACAAGCGTGTGCGAGCATCGACGAGCTATGCTTAATGGCTGCAGACCATGTAGATGCAGCTGCGATTACTGCCGACAACCCGCCCTCGTTGGCGCGAGAAAGTTGGCGATTGGTAAAAGAGCACAATATTCCAGTCGTGTCTGGCGGATATCTTCATCATCTATGTTGCTCTTTTAGTGTGGTGCCGGGAGATTCTCAAGCGATTGAGGAGGCGGCGCAGTCTCTTGAAGGTGAGCAGTGGCTATCACTTCCGAGCGCGATCATGCCAAGTTACGGGCCTATGAATTTTTCCTTGGCCTCAGTGCTGAGTGGTAATTTGATATCTTCACTGGCGAAGCGCTCAATGGGCATGCAAAAAACAACGATCTCTCGCTGGGACTCCAGGGGTGAGGCACACTGCTTTTGATGAGGATGATCTTGTGTGTGTATTTTGTGAAATTGTCGATGGGCGCGCTGAAGGTCATGTTATCTGGGAAGACGAAAAGCATTTGGCATTTCTCTCCATCTATCCAAATACGGAGGGAGTTACAGTTGTAGTGCCAAAGGAGCATCGTTCGAGCTACGTGTTTGAGCAAAGCGATTCGGTGGCCGCTGAATTGCTTTTGGCTGCAAAAAAAGTCGCAAAGATACTGGACAAGAACCTGAAGGGCGTCGCTCGTACTGCCATGGTGTTTGAAGGATATGGGGTTGATCATCTCCATGCCAAATTGTATCCAATGCATGGTACTGGTGAGGACAGTGGGTTCAAGAGAGTTTCTTCGAAGGTGAGGACCTATTTTGACAGTTACTTGGGCTATGTCTCGTCTCATGATGGGCCAAGAGCAGATGATGAGGAGCTAGCTGCACTGGCGATACAGCTGCGAGAGCGCGAAGAATAAAAGGAGGGACGGTATTGCCTAAGTCCGACGGTGGCCGGGTTGGACTTCCCGCTGCGGAAACCGCAAAATGACCCCTTTCCCTCATCAACCTGTTCGGATCTGCTGACTCTATGCGTATGCGCCTGATGCTGTTGGGTGGTGGCAATGCCCTCGGGCAAGCGCTGATTCGTCTCGGGGCCGAGGAGGACATCACATTCCTGGCTCCGCGCCCGCCGGAAAACGGCTGGGCCCCGGCCAGCCTCACTCAGCTGCTTGACGATCATCGCCCCGATGCCCTGGTCAACCTGGCCTACTACTTCGACTGGTTCCAGGCCGAGTCGGTCAGCGACCACCGTCTGGCCCAGCAGGAGCGGGCTGTAGAGCGGTTGGCGGAGTTGTGCCAGCATCACCAGATCACCCTGGTGCAGCCTTCCAGCTACCGGGTTTTCGACGGCTCGCGGGCCACCGCCTACAGCGAGAAGGACGAACCGGTACCGCTGGGCCAGCGTGGCCAGGCGCTTTGGCGTATCGAGCAAAGCGTGCGCGCGGCGTGCCCGCAGCATGTGCTGCTGCGCTTTGGCTGGTTGCTGGACGAGAGCATCGACGGCGCCTTGGGCCGCTTCCTGACCCGTGCCGAACAGCCGCAGGAACTGCTACTGGCTGATGACCGGCGTGGTAATCCGACTCCGGTCGACGACGCCGCGCGGGTGATCCTGTCGGTGCTCAAGCAGCTCGATTGCAGTGCACCGCTGTGGGGCACCTACCACTACGCCGGCAACGAGGCGACCACGCCGCTGGCGCTGGGCCAGGCGATTCTCAGCGAAGCCGGGCAGTACCGTCAGCTGGCAGTTCAGGCGCCGACCGCGCAGGCCCATGCCGCGCGGCCGGACGCCAGCGAGGAGCCGCAGCACGCGGTACTGGCCTGCAAGAAAATTCTTCACACTTTCGGTATCAAGCCGCGTGCCTGGCGCGCAGGCTTGCCACCATTACTGGATCGATTCTACCGCCATGGCTGATGCCCCCATCCTGATCACCGGCGGCGCCGGCTTCATTGGCTCCCACCTGTGCGATGCGTTGCTGGCCAAAGGCTATGCCGTACGTATTCTCGACGACCTTTCCACCGGCAAGCGCGACAACTTGCAGCTGGGCAACCCGCACCTGGAGCTGATTGAAGGCGATGTGGCCGACGCCGAGCTGGTTCAGCGTGCCGCCGCCGGTTGCCGTGCCGTGGTTCACCTGGCTGCGGTGGCGTCGGTGCAGGCCTCGGTCGAAGACCCGGTGAAGACCCACCAGAGCAACTTCATCGGCACCCTCAACGTGGCCGAAGCCATGCGCCTGCATGGCGTGCGCCGCGTGCTCTTCGCATCGAGCGCAGCGGTGTATGGCAACAATGGTGAAGGTGAGTCGATTGCAGAGGACACGCCCAAGGCGCCGCTGACGCCCTACGCGGTGGACAAGCTGGCCAGCGAGCAATACCTCGACTTCTACCGCCGTCAGCATGGCCTGGAGCCGGTGGTGTTCCGCTTCTTCAACATCTTCGGCCCGCGCCAGGACCCTTCCTCGCCGTATTCCGGGGTGATCAGCATCTTCAGCGAGCGGGCGGCCCAGGGCTTGCCGATCACCGTATTCGGTGATGGCGAACAGACCCGTGACTTCCTCTACGTCGGCGACCTGGTGCAGGTGATGGTGCAGGCACTGGAGCAACCGCAGGTGGAAGAGGGCGCGGTGAACGTCGGCCTGAACCAGGCGACTTCGCTGAACCAGATGCTCAAGGCACTGGAGCAGGTGGTGGGCAGTTTGCCGGCGATCAGCTACGGCCAGGCGCGGTCGGGTGACATTCGCCATTCCCGGGCGAACAACCAGCGTTTGCTGGCGCGTTTCGACTTCCCGCAGCCGACCCCGATGGTCGAAGGGCTGGCCAAGCTGCTCGGCAAGGCTTGAGATAGCCGGGGCTGCTTTGCAGCCCATTCGCGACACAAGGCCGCTCCTACAGCAGACCGCGATCTATTGTAGGAGCGGACTTGCCGGGGCGCCGGACCGGTCGGAAAGGGGCGCAAAGCGCCCCTGTTCAGCGATGGCGCACCAGCTTGCGCTGGCAATCCTCCGCCGCCAGTGGCCTTCCGTCCTCTGCCCGTACCTGCAGAAGCCCAACAGCTTGCCCCTTGGCACTGTCCACCAGTTCCGAGCGCATTTCCCCCGCTTCGAACAGAAATCGCTCCCCCCACTGGCGCAACCCCACCACGACCGGAAACACCGAGCGGCCTTTTTCGGTCAGCACATATTCCTTGTAAGCACTGCCATCGGACGCCGGCTGCAAAGCCAGCAACCCGCTCTCCACCAGCAGCTTCAGCCGCGACGCAAGGATGTTTTTCGCCAGCCCCAGGTTCTTCTGGAACTCGCTGAAACGGCGCAGGCCATCGAAGGCATCGCGCAGGATCATCAGCGCCCAACGGTCACCCAGTACTTCCAGCGCCCGGGCCACGGGGCATTGAGCGTTCACGTCGTCGAGCATTGGCAGCACCTGCGTGGTTCATCTGGTTGCATATTAAAACCACATTTGCTAACTATCCATCATGTGGTTTCAATTTGAAACCAGTTGCGAAGGAGTCTGCCCGATGAATCGCTGGATATCCCTCTTGCTTGCCTCTACCAGCGCCATGGCCGTGGCCACGGTCTATTTCGCTCAGCCTTTGCTCGAGTCGATAGCCAGAGACCTCGGCGTGGCGCAGCAGCAGATCGGTTGGGTGGTCGGCGCAACGCAGGCGGGTTATGCCGTTGGGCTGATCCTGATCGTGCCCCTTGGCGATCTGATCGAGCGCAAACGCCTGCTGCTGGTGCAACTGCTGCTCGCCACCGTGGCCTTGATCGGTGTTGGCCTGGCGCAGCAGTGGCTGGTTCTGCTGGCTGCTTTGGCTCTGGTCGGGCTGATGGCGGTCATGGTGCAGGTCATGGTCGCCCACGCCGCCACCCTTGCCACCCCGGCCAGTCAGGGTCAAGCGGTGGGCACGGTCACCAGCGGTGTGGTGCTGGGCATTTTGCTGGCACGTCTGGTTTCAGGTGTGCTCGCCGACCTGGCCGGATGGCGTACGGTGTACTTCGTGGCGGCGGTTGTGCTCATGCTGATGGCCGTGGTGCTCTGGCGCTGGTTGCCCGCCAGCCGGTTACCTGCGCAACGGCCAGGCTACCTGCAACTGATCGGCTCGTTGTTCACCTTGTATCGACACGATCGTCTGCTGCGCCGGCGCGGGCTGTTCGGCCTGTTGATCTTCGCGGCGTTCAGCGTGTTGTGGAGTGCCATGGTGTTGCCCCTGAGTGCGCCACCGCTGGCGCTCAACCATACCGAGGTCGGCCTGTTCGGCCTGGCGGGTATCGCCGGTACCTTGGCGGCGTCGCGGGCCGGTCGCCTGGCTGATCGAGGGCTGGGTGAGCGTACCACCGGGCTGGCGCTGGGCCTGCTGACGTTGTCGTGGCTGCCGGCAGCCTTTGTCGGGCACTCGCTGACGGCGTTCGCGCTGGGTGTGCTGATGCTGGATTTTGCGGTGCAAGCGGTGCATGTCACCAACCAGAGCCTGTTGCTGGCGGGGCGTGGGGCGATGGCCAGCCGGTTGATCGGCGCCTACATGTGTTGCTACTCGATCGGCAGTGGGCTGGGGGCGGTGCTGGCGAGTTGGGTTTATGCGCGCTGGGGCTGGATTGCGGTGTGTGGGCTGGGGATGGCGATCAGTGCGCTGGCGCTGGGGTGCTGGTCCTGGGGGCAACGCGAAAGGGCGACCGAAGCCGCCCTGCCGTGTTCAGGTCAGAACTTGTAGCCAAGGCCGACCATGTACACCCAAGGGTCGACATCGACATCGACCTTGGTCTTGCTGTAGCCCAGTGCGGTCGGGCCGTTGACGCTGGCCTTGGTGTCGATGTCGACATACCAGACCGAGGCGTTCACCAGCAGGTTGTCGGTGATCATGTAGTCCATGCCCAACTGGCCGGCGATACCCACGGAGTCCTGCAGCTTGAGGTTGCTGAAGCCCTGTTGCTTGCGCTCACCGGTCAGGTCTTCATCGAAGAACAGGGTGTAGTTGATGCCGACGCCGGCATAGGGCTGGAACTTGGAGTTAGGCTCCATCGGGTAGTACTGCACGGACAGGGTCGGTGGCAGCTGCTTGATGTCGGCCAATTTGCCGTCCAGTCCGCCGCCCAGGCCTTTGACGCCTACGCTGTGCTTGAACGGAGTCGCAGCCAGCAGCTCCAGGCCGACGTGGTCGGTGAGCATGTAGGCGAAGGTCAGGCCC
Organism: Pseudomonas sp. NBRC 111123; assembly: GCF_001320205.1. NCBI lineage: Bacteria > Pseudomonadati > Pseudomonadota > Gammaproteobacteria > Pseudomonadales > Pseudomonadaceae > Pseudomonas > Pseudomonas sp. NBRC 111123. Next base: position 16,401 of record NZ_BCAZ01000038.1, on the reverse strand, counting down.
AGCTGGGTGTCGCTGTCCAGGGTCGCCTTGGTGCCCGACACCTTGTTGCCGTCGAATTTCAGGTCGCCGCTGCTTTCGTTCGGAGCAGTGGTGATGGCACCGGCGCGGACGATGACATCACCCGCTTTGTGGGCGTGGGCAACAGGGGCGGCGAGCGCAAGGGCCACAAGCGAGGCACCGAGCAAGGACTTGTTCATGGAAGCTCCCAAAGGACGTGAGTAATTGAATAGTCCAATGGTACGGAGCTGAATAAACGGAATGTTTGACCCAGCTCAAAGAAGCGTCATCACGAATTCGAAACAGTTCTCACTTGAGAACATAAGCGTATATTTTCTCGGCTTCCATCTGGTATCCGGCGTCGGCCAATTCGCTGCTGGAGGCTCTAACCTGCATCTTTCCCTCGATCCAGTAGGGCTGATAGAGGTCCTCCACACGCACACCCATTTCGCTGAAGATATGCACGATCTGGTTCGACGGTGGCGGTGGCACATGGATGCAGGCGCCGTAGTAAGGCACCAGCAAGAACTCCGTGGTGCGGCCTTCTTCGCTCACCTCCAGCGGCACGATGTAGCCAGGAATCTTGACCTGCTGGCCATCGAGGCTTTTCACCACCGGGGCGTCGGGCCCTTGCTGGCGTGCCGGCGGGGCCGATTCGGCAGACAGCGCATCGCTCAGCTGCGACATGTCGTGCAGCGGCGCCAGTTGTGGCGGGATGATCGGTGCGCCTTCAGGGATAAGCGCAGGCCAGTCCAGTTCACGTACCCCATCTGCCCAGGCTGGTAGAGCCAGTGAGAGCAGCACGGCCAGCAAGAGCTGTGCTGCCTGTCCCGGCCTCTTCGCGGGTAAACCCGCTCCCACAAAGTCCTCCACAGCTTTCAACGTCAGCGCAGTACCTGTGGGAGCGGGTTTACCCGCGAAGAAGGCGATGAGGTTCCGGATCATTACACTGACTCTCAGAGATGAATCGACAAGCCATCGGCCAGCGACTGCCGATAGGCTCGCCAGGCCGGTACGCTGCCCATCAGCAGCGCTGCGCCAAGGATGATAGCCAGCAGCGTCCATTCATGTGCGCTAGGCAAGGCCAGGGGCAGGTACAGGCCGTAGTTGGCCTGCACGTAGCCTTGGGCCAGGGCGATGCCTGCGTACAGCAACCCAAGCCCCGCCGCGATGCCCGTCACCGCCAGCGCCAGCGCTTCGAGTACCAGCAGGCCGGCGATATGCCACGGGCGTGCGCCCACCGAGCGCAGGATCGCCATCTCCCGGCGGCGTTCGTTGAGGCTGGTGAGAATCGCCGTGAGCATGCCAATCAGGCCGGTCAACACCACAAACAACGACACCACGAACAACGCCTGCTCGGCGGTGCCCATCAGGCTCCACAACTCCTGCAAGGCAACCCCAGGCAGAATCGCCAGCAACGGCTCGCTGCGGTACTCGTTGATTTCGCGCTGCAGGCTGAAGGTGGCGATCTTGTTGTTCAGGCCGAGCATGAACGCGGTGATGGCTGCCGGCTGTAGGTCCATGGTCCGCGCCTGATCGGCGCTGATGCGACCGGCACCACGGGCCGGCACGCCGTTGTGCCAGTCGATGTGGATGGCCTCCATGCCACCGAGGCTGATGTGCAGGGTACGGTCGACCGGTGTGCCGGTGCGTTTGAGCACGCCGACCACGGTGAACGGTTTGTCGTCATGCTTGACCAGGCTGATCGCGGCCACGCCGTGCGCCAGTACCAGCTTGTCGCCCAGCTTGTAGTGCAGCGCTTCGGCCACTTCGGCGCCGAGCACCACTTCGAACGGGTCGCTGGCAAACTCACGGCCCTGGCTCAGTTCCAGATGCTGCCGGCGACCGTATTGATAGTGGCTGAAATAGTCCGTGGTGGTGCCCATCACCCGATAGCCACGGTGCGAATCGCCCAGTGAGATGGGGATCGCCCACTTTACCCGCGGGTCTTGGGCATAGTGCTGGTAGCTGTCCCAGCGGATGTTGTTGGTGGCGTTGCCGATGCGAAATACCGAATACAGCAGCAGGTTCACCGAGCCCGAGCGGGCGCCGACGATCAGGTCGGTGCCGCTGATGGTGCTGGCGAAGCTGGCGCGAGCCTCGGTGCGCACGCGTTCGACAGCCAGCAACAGGCACACCGACAAAGCGATGGCGAAGGCAGTCAGAAAGGCGGTGAAACGGCGGTTGGCCAGGCTGGCCAGGGCAAGGCGGAGCAGGTACATCAGGCCTCCCGAGGCTTGGCGGCGCGGTTGAGTTCGGCCAGTGAAAGGTGACGGTCGAACAACGGTGCCAGGCTTTGGTCATGGCTGACGAACAGCAGGCTGGAACCGGCTGCGCGGCATTCGTCGAACAGCAGGCGGATGAACGCTTCGCGGGTGTCTGCATCCAGTGCCGAGGTCGGCTCGTCGGCAATCACCAGTTCCGGCTGGCCGATCAGGGCGCGGGCGGCGGCGACGCGCTGCTGCTGGCCGATCGACAGGCTGTCGGCACGCCGTGCAAGCAGCGCCGGGTCACCCAGGCCCAGGTGCGCGAGCAGTTCGCTGGCGGCCTGGTCGACGCTGCCGTGGCGCTGGATGGCACGTTCGGCGCGGCTGCGCGAGAACCGGCACGGCAACTCGACGTTTTCCCGCACCGAAAGGAACGGCAGCAAGTTGAACTGCTGGAAGATGTAGCCGGTGTGGTCGACACGGAAGCGGTCGCGCGCGCCTTGGCCGAGCATGGCGAGGTCCTGCCCCAGTAGCTGGATACGCCCCTGGCCCGGCCGATTGACCCCGCCCAGCAGGCCCAGCAGGGTGGTCTTGCCACTGCCGCTGGGGCCCTTGAGGAACAACGCTTCGCCGGCTTGCAGGCGGAACGCCGGGATATCCAGCAACGGCGCCTGGCCGGGCCACGCGAACACCAGGTCCTGCAGTTCAATCAACGCCTGGCTCATTTCAGAACGCGACCACGGCCTTGGCGGGCGAGGTCTCGACGCCTTTCTGGCCGTTCGGGCCGATCAGTTGCACATTGATCTTCTGGGTGGCCGGGAAGGCCTTGTACAGCGGGGTAAGGTCGATCTGGGCGAGGTTTTCCGGGTTGGCGCAGGTCAGCTGGTAGTGGGCATTGATGTCACTGTGCACGTGGCCTTTCTCATGCTCGTCAGCGTCGTCGTCAGCTTTGGCCGCGTCACCAAACAACGGGCTTTCGAGCTCTTGCTGGTCTTCCTTGCAGCCGGCGGCCGAGGCCAGGGCGAACAGCTTCAGCGGTTGTTCGAGCTGCTGGCGCACAGCAGCCACCTTGGCCTTGTCGGCATCGCTGCTGGCCATGTGCTCGAAGCCCACCAGGTTCATCGCCGGGCTGTCCAGCTCCAGTTCCAGGGTGTTGCCGTCGAGAACCGCGTTGAGCTTGGCCACGCCATGCTCGTGGGCTCCGAGGGTGCCGTGGGCGTGATCATGATCATGTTCGTCGTGGGCATGAGCCACGGCCAGGGGCAGCAGGGCGAAGGGCAGGGCGAGCAGCAGACGACGCATGGACGACTCCGGAGCGGGCTTAAAGATTCGGTTATGTTATAACAACTTTTCTTCGCGCCGCCAGCCTGCGTGGCGCAGGTTTCATGTTGCGGTAGGATGGCTGCATTGACCTGAGCCCAAGGAATGTATCGTGAGAATTCGTGGACAGATTGGTGACTGGCCGGTGGACCTGACCATCGAGCTGGAGCCTTCGGAATGGGCGCAGTTGGGGCGGCAGATCGAAAAACCGCTGCCTGAGCCGGTAGCCACGACAGCGTCGTCGCGCCAGGACGATGGGCAGTGGAATGCAGCACTTGAGGTACTGCGCCTGGCAGGGCAGATGAGCGGGCCGGAGTTGCTGGACCGGTTGGAAGCGCTGGCCGGGAGTACTGCGGCGGGCAAGCGTTTGCTGGTGCGCTTGCGGCATAGCAGCAAGGTGAAGGTGGAAAGTGGCGTGGATGCGCCGGTGTATCACTGGGTGGGGTAAGGTTCTGGATGCAGGGGCCGCAAAGCGGCCCCGGCATTCTCAGGCTCAGAACATGGCCGAAGACAGGCGACGGCGGTATACGCCAACCAACGGATGATCGCTGCCCAGGAGTTCGAACACCTGCAGCATGGCCTTCTGCGGCAAACCGTTTTCATACGCACGGTTACGCTGGAACAGTTTCAGCAACCCTTCCAACGCCGCCTCGTACTGCTGGCGCGCCAGTTGCTGGATGCTCAGCTGGTAAGCCGCTTCGTCATCCTGCGGGTTCTGCGCCAGGCGGCTCTTCAGGTCAGCGATTTCCGGCAGGCTGGCGGCCTGGCGCAGGAAGGTCAACTGCGCCTTGGCACCGGCCAGCGCGGCCTTGTGTTCGTCGGTCTTCACCGCATCCAGCACTACCTGGGCTTCCCCCAGCTCCCCACGCTCGGCCAGGCAGCGGGCGTACAGGATCAATGCCTCGGCATTGCTGTTGTCTTCGCCCAGCAGTGCTTGCAGCGCAGCTTCGGCCTCGGCGAAACGGCTTTCGGCAAACAGCGCCTTGGCTTGCTCCAATGGCGAAGCGGTTGGCGCGGGAGGCAGTTGCACATGCGGCTCTAGCATGGCGCGGATCGCCGACTCCGGCTGCGCACCGGCAAAGCCGTCGACCGGCTGGCCATCCTTGAACAGCACCACGGTCGGCAGGCTGCGGATACCGAACTGGGCCACCACTTGCTGCTCGACGTCGCAGTTGATCTTGGCCAGCAGCAGTTCGCCCTGGTAACCCTCGGCGATCTTCGCCAGCAGTGGCATCAGCGCTTTGCATGGCGCGCACCACTCGGCCCAGAAGTCCACCAGTACCGGCTTGTGGAAGGAGTTCTCGATTACCAGTTGCTGGAAGTTGGCATCGGTGGCATCGAAGATGTAGGGCAGATCTTTACTAGGGGCTAGGCTCATCGCGACTCTCGCAAATCCGTGATTCGCACCACTATAAAGGCTCGCGGCTGGCGTGGTACAGGCTGACTCGGCGGAATTCGTGTGGCTCTGCCAGGTCTGGCAGGGTAAGGGCTTCGAGCACGCCAAGCTGTTGATACAGCGGGTGGCTGAAATCACGCACGCGCGAGTCGGCCACCAATGCCTGGCGACCACGGCCAAGGAAGGCGTCGAGCAGTGGCAGGTTGGCGCGGTCGTAGAGTACGTCGGCCACCAGGATCAGGTCGAAGCGGTCATCTTCGGCGAAAAAATCGCTGCTGTAACCGAGCTCCACCCCATTCAGTGCGGCGTTGGCGCGGCAGGCGGCGAGGGCCAGCGGGTCGAGGTCGCAGGCCACTACCTCCAACGCGCCTGCGCGGGCAGCGGCAATCCCGGCGATGCCGGAGCCGGCGCCAAAGTCGAGCACACGCTTGCCAGCCACCCATTCCGGGCGCTCGGCCAGGTAACGCGCCATCGCCAGGCCGCTGGCCCAGCAGAAGCTCCAGTACGGCGGATCTTCGAGAATGCGCCGGGTTTCTTCGCTGCTGAAGGCGCGGTCCATGTTCTGGTCATCGATCAGCCATAGCTTGAGCTCGCACTCGGGCAAATCGCTGATCACCAGGCGCGCTTCACCGATCAGGCCGCTGAGGGCCTGTTGCAGGGCAAGCGGCGCCATTTATGGCGCCTTCTCGAATCGCAGCGGGCCGGTGGCCTGGGTCTGGGCCTGGATGATGCGTACAGGGGGCAGGTGCATGATCAACTGGCCGGAATTGCTGGCGCGGCCGCGCAGTTCCACGCGGGCACCCGCCGGGAAGGCTTCGGGGTTGAAACGCAGATGATAGGGAAGGGCCTGGCCAGTGCCGGTCAGGGTGCTGCTGGCCAGCAGCTGTTGCGGGCGGTCGCGGTCGTCGATGACCAGCAGCGCCAGCTCTACGTCGGCGCCGGCGGGGATCTCCAGCAAGGTGCCGCTCAGTTCTCGTTGATAGGCCGGCAATGGGCCAAGCGGTTCGGCGTTTTTCGCTACCTTGGCCGATGCTGGCGCGGGGACTGCTTCGGTTTTGGGGCGGTCACTGCCGCAGGCGGCGAGCAGGGAAGCGCAGCACAGCACGACGAGCGCACGAAGAGGCATGGGTGGGTCCTTCACGGGCAGAATTGTATGGATGTTAACCCCTTTGGCTTGTCTTGCCAGTGCAATGCGCTACCATGGCCCTCCCTTTTTTTGTTGCCTGCCACCATGCACTGTCCCTTTTGCGGTGCCAACGACACCAAGGTCATCGACTCGCGTCTGGTCGCCGAGGGCGAACAGGTGCGCCGACGCCGTGAATGCGTCGCCTGCGGCGAGCGCTTCACCACCTTCGAAACCGCCGAGCTGGTGCTGCCCCGGCTGATCAAGCAAGACGGCACTCGCCAGCCCTTCGATGAAGAGAAGCTGCGGGCCGGCATGCAGCGTGCGCTGGAGAAGCGCCCGGTCAGCGTCGAGCGCCTTGAAGCTGCGCTGGCGCATATCAAGAGCCGCCTGCGCGCCACTGGCGAGCGCGAGGTCAAGTCGTTGGTGGTGGGCGAAATGGTCATGGCCGAGCTGCGCAAGCTCGATGAAGTGGCCTACATCCGCTTCGCCTCGGTGTACCGGCGCTTCCAGGACCTCGACGAATTCCGCGAAGAAATCGACCGCCTGGCCCGCGAGCCGGCTAAAGAGTGAGCATGCCCAGCCAGACCGCGATCCTCGACGCCCATTACATGGCCCGCGCGCTGGAGCTGGCGCGCAAGGGCGTGTACACCACCCACCCCAACCCGCGTGTGGGTTGTGTGATTGTGCGCGATGGCGAAGTGGTCGGTGAAGGCTGGCACGTGCGTGCCGGTGAGCCGCACGCCGAAGTGCATGCCCTGCGCCAGGCCGGCGAACGGGCCCGCGGCGCCTGCGCCTATGTCACCCTTGAGCCGTGCAGCCACCATGGCCGCACGCCGCCGTGCGCCGAGGCGCTGGTCAAGGCCGGTGTGGCCCGGGTGGTCGCCGCCATGCAGGACCCCAACCCGCAAGTCGCCGGTCAAGGCCTGCGGCGCCTGGCAGACGCCGGCATCATCGTGGCCAGCGGCGTGCTCGAAGCCGAGGCCCGCGCGCTCAACCCCGGCTTCCTCAAGCGCATGGAACACGGCCTGCCGTTCGTCCGCGCCAAGCTGGCGATGAGCCTGGACGGCCGTACCGCCATGGCCAGCGGTGAAAGCCAGTGGATCACCGGGCCCGCTGCCCGATCGGCGGTGCAACGCCTGCGCGCCCGTTCCAGCGTGGTGCTGACCAGTGCTGCCAGCGTGCTGGCTGACAACGCGCGGATGACCGTGCGTGGCGCCGAGCTGGGCCTGGACCCCGACACCACCGCTCTGGCGCTCAGCCGTACGCCGTTGCGCGTGCTGATCGACGGCCGCCTGCGCCTGCCGCTGGATGCGCCGTTCTTCCAGGCCGGCCCGGTGCTGGTAGTCACCGCTGTCGCAGATGACCCGCGCTATGCCGCCTTCGGCCATGAACTGCTCAGCCTGCCGGGCGACAATGGCCAGGTAGACCTGCCGGCATTGCTGCAGGCGCTGGCCACCCGCGGTGTCAACGAAATCCTGCTGGAGGCTGGCGCCGGCCTGGTCGGCGCCTTCGCCCGCCACGGCCTGATCGACGAGTACCAGTTGTTCGTCGCTGGCACTTTCCTCGGCTCCCAGGCCCGGCCGTTGCTGGACTGGCCGCTGGACAAGATGAGCCAGGCGCCGCGGCTGAAAATCACCGAAATGCGCGCAGTGGGCGATGACTGGCGGGTCACGGCCATACCTCTGCCGGCACCCGGCGTATAATGCCGGGCTTGCCCCGCGCAATCCGTTTCTGAGGAAGTCCCCATGTTCACCGGCATCATCGAATCCATCGGCACCATTCGCAGCATGACCCCCAAGGGCGGTGACGTGCGCGTATACGTCGAAACCGGCAAGCTCGACCTGGGTGACGTCAAGCTCGGCGACAGCATTGCCGTCAACGGCGTGTGCCTGACCGCCGTCGAGCTGCCGGGTAATGGTTTCTGGGCCGACGTCAGCGTCGAGACCCTCAAGCGCACCGCCTTCATCGACCTTAAAAGCGGTAGCAAGGTCAACCTGGAGAAAGCCCTGACCCCGACCACGCGCCTGGGCGGCCACCTGGTCAGCGGCCATGTCGACGGCGTCGGCGAAATCATCTCGCGCAGCGATAACGCCCGCGCCATCCAGTTCCGCGTGCGTGCACCCAAGGAACTGGCCAAGTACATCGCCCACAAGGGTTCGATCACCGTCGACGGCACCAGCCTGACGGTCAACGAGGTCAATGGCGCCGAATTCGAGCTGACCATTGTCCCGCACACCCTGTCCGAAACCATCATGGCCGACTACCGCGCAGGGCGTCGGGTGAACCTTGAGGTCGACTTGCTGGCCCGTTACCTGGAGCGTTTGCTGCTGGGCGACAAGGCCGCCGAACCGAGCAAGGGCAGTGGCATCACCGAAAGCTTCCTGGCCGCCAACGGCTTCTTGAAATCCTGATTGAGAAGGGGGTGCCGAGTGGCGCTCAACAGCATCGAAGAACTGGTCGAAGACATCCGCCAGGGCAAAATGGTCATCCTCATGGATGACGAAGACCGCGAGAATGAAGGCGACATCATCATGGCCGCCGAGTGCTGCCTGCCTGAGCACATCAACTTCATGGCCAAGCACGCCCGCGGCCTGATCTGCATGCCGATGACCCGCGAGCGCTGCGAGACCCTGAAGCTGCCGCTGATGGCACCGCGCAACGGCTCGGGCTTCGGCACCAAGTTCACCGTGTCGATCGAAGCCGCCGAAGGCGTCACCACCGGCATTTCCGCCGCCGACCGCGCGCGCACCGTGCAGGCTGCAGCAGCCAAGGACGCCAAGGCCGAAGACATCGTCAGCCCGGGCCACATCTTCCCGCTGATGGCCCAGCCTGGCGGCACCCTGGCCCGCGCCGGCCACACCGAAGCGGCCTGCGACCTGGCGCGCATGGCTGGCTTCGAGCCGAGCGGTGTGATCTGCGAAGTGATGAACGACGACGGCACCATGTCGCGCCGTGCCGAGCTGGAAGTGTTCGCTGCCGAGCATGGTCTGAAGATCGGCACCATCGCCGACCTGATCCACTACCGCATGATCCATGAGCGCACCGTGCAGCGCGTCTCCGAGCAGCCGATCGAGAGCGAGCTGGGCGAGTTCAACCTGGTCACCTACCGCGACGCGGTGGAAGGCGACGTGCACATGGCCCTGACCCTGGGCAAAATCTGCGCCGAAGAGCCGACCCTGGTGCGCGTGCACAACATGGACCCGCTGCGTGACTTGCTGCTGGTCAAGCAGCCTGGCCGCTGGAGCCTGCGCGCAGCCATGGCCGCCGTCGCCGAGGCTGGCAGTGGCGTGGTGCTGCTGCTGGGCCACCCGCTGGACGGCGACGTGTTGCTGGCGCATATCCGCGAAAGCGCGGGCGATGCACCGACCAAGGCGCCGACCACCTACAGCACCGTCGGTGCCGGTTCGCAGATCCTGCGCGACCTCGGTGTGCGCAAGATGCGCCTGATGAGTTCGCCGATGAAGTTCAATGCGATATCCGGATTCGATCTGGAAGTTGTAGAATACGTGCCCTCCGAGTGACTTGAGGCGGCATTGACGCCCTGAGCTCGAGTCCAGACCCCTGTCGAGGCCGCTTGTATGCGGCCTCGCTCTTGAAGATGAGAATATCGGAATGACCCTGAAGACCATCGAAGGTACCTTCATCGCCCCCAAAGGTCGCTATGCTTTGGTGGTTGGCCGCTTCAACAGCTTCGTCGTCGAAAGCCTGGTAAGCGGCGCCGTTGATACCCTGGTACGCCACGGTGTCAGCGAAAGCGACATCACCATCATCCGTGCCCCGGGTGCGTTCGAAATCCCGCTGGTGGCACAGAAAGTCGCCCAGCAAGGCGAATACGACGCGATCATCGCCCTGGGCGCAGTGATCCGTGGCGGTACCCCGCACTTTGAATACGTGGCGGGCGAATGCACCAAGGGCCTGGCCCAGGTGTCCATGGAGTTCGGCGTACCGGTGGCCTTCGGCGTTCTGACCGTCGACTCCATCGAGCAAGCCATCGAGCGCTCCGGCACCAAGGCTGGCAACAAAGGCGGTGAAGCTGCCCTGTCCGCACTGGAAATGGTCAGCCTGCTGGCGCAGTTGGAGGCCAAGTGATTAGCGACGAAAGCGATCGTTTCAACCCGCGCGATCCAAAACCTGCGGATGCCGGCAAGCCATCGAAGAGCGCCAAGCGTCGCGAAGCCCGCAAGCTCGCGACCCAGGCCCTGTATCAGTGGCACATGGCCCAGCATTCGCTGAACGAGATCGAAGCGCAGTTCCGGGTCGATAACGATTTCACCGATGTCGACGGTGCCTATTTCCGCGAGATCCTCCACGGGGTCCCGGCAATCAAGGGCGAAATCGACAAGGCGCTGGTGCCTTGCATGACCATCGCACTGGAAGAGCTCGACCCGGTCGAGCTGGCGGTGCTGCGCCTGTCCACCTGGGAACTGATCAAACGCGTCGACGTACCGTACCGCGTGGTGATCAACGAAGGCGTGGAACTGGCCAAAGTCTTCGGTGCCACCGACGGCCACAAGTTCGTCAACGGCGTGCTGGACAAGCTCGCTCCGGCCCTGCGTGAAGCAGAAGTCAAGGCGAACAAGCGCTGATACTGGCGCTGCCGGCCCATGGGTGAGTTCGAGCTGATCAACCATTACTTCGCCGCCGCGCCCTGTGCGCATGGCGGCGAGGGCGTGGTGCTGGGCATCGGCGACGATTGCGCCCTGCTCGACCTTCCCCCCGGTGAACAACTGGCGGTGTCGACCGACACCCTGGTCGCCGGGGTGCATTTCCCCGCTGTCTGCGATCCGCTGCTGCTTGGCCAGCGCTCGTTGGCCGTGGCGGCCAGTGACCTGGCAGCCATGGGCGCGACGGCGATCGGCTTCACCCTCGCCCTGACCCTGCCTGATGTCGGCCCCGACTGGCTGGCGGCCTATGCCGATGGCCTCAGTCGCATGGCCCAGCGTTGCCGCATGAGCCTGATCGGTGGTGACACCACCCGTGGCCCGCTGAGTATTACCGTCACCGTGTTCGGCCGCGTGCCGGCTGGCCAGGCGTTGCGCCGCAGCGGCGCGCGGCCGGGTGACCTGCTGTGCGTCGGCGGTTCGCTGGGCAAGGCGGCAGGGGCGTTGCCGCTGGTACTGGGCGAGCGCGAGGCAGCGGCCGAACTGGCCGGGCCACTGCTCGACCACTACTGGTCGCCGATGCCACAGCTCGACCTTGGCCAGCGGCTGCGCGGCCGGGCCACGGCGGCGTTGGACATTTCCGATGGCCTGCTCGCCGACTGTGGGCATATCGCCAAGGCATCCGGGGTCGCGCTCGAGGTGAACCTGGCGCAGGTGCCAGTGTCTCCTGCTCTGGAGGCCTTCCTTGGGCACGATGCGGCCCGGCTGGCAGCGCTGACCGGCGGCGACGACTACGTACTGGCATTTACCCTTGCGCCTGAGGCGCTCGCTCCGTTGACCGACCTTGGTTTCGCCGAGGTGCACGTTATCGGGCGCGTGCTCGAAGGCCAGGGCGTGACCCTGCGCGACCTGCAGGGCCAGGACATCACCCCGCTTCAACGGGGCTATCAACACTTTAGGGAGACACCGTGACCGACCACCCCAACCAGGTGCCTGCGGAGTTCGTTCCGCCCTCGGTCTGGCGCAATCCGTGGCACTTCATCGCCTTCGGCTTCGGCTCTGGCACCCTGCCCAAGGCCCCTGGCACCTGGGGTTCGATGGTAGCGATCCCGTTCATCCCGCTGTGGCAGATGCTGCCCGACTGGGGCTACTGGCTGTTGCTGGGCGTGATGATGCTTTTCGGGTTCTGGCTGTGCGGCAAAGTCGCTAACGACTTGCGCGTGCACGACCATGAGGGCATTGTCTGGGATGAGATGGTCGGCATGTGGATCACCCTGTGGCTGGTGCCGGAAGGGTGGCAGTGGATCCTCGCAGGGTTCCTCATGTTCCGCTTCTTCGACATCCTCAAACCATGGCCGATCCGCTGGATTGACCGCCATGTGCACGGTGGTGTCGGGATCATGCTCGACGATATCCTGGCTGGTGTGTTCGCCTGGCTGGGCATGCAGATTCTGGTGTGGGCGGTAGGCTGAGGCAGGGAGCGTTTCGATGGCCGTGAGGACTGTGCTGCTGGCAATGATGCTGAGCCTTGCCCCCTGGGTAATGGCGGCCGATGCGTTACCGAAGCAGATTCACCTGGTCAGCGAAGAGTGGATCGACTACACCAATGCCGATGGCAGTGGCGTGGCCTGGGATGTGCTGCGCAAAGTGTTTGAGCCTGCGGGGGTCAAAGTGCTGACCCAGAGCGCGCCGTACAGCCGCGCGGTTGGCCTGGTCAAGCGTGGTGAGGCTGATGCCTGGGTCGGGTCGTACAAGGATGAAAACGACGATAACCTCTATCCGCGCTGGCATTTCGACATGGACCACATCTATGCCTTGGGGCTGGCCACCACTGCGGTGCCGACCTTGGCCACCGTCGGCCAGTACCGCCTGGCCTGGGTGCGCGGCTATGACTACAGCAGTTACCTGCCCAACGCGCACAACTTCCGCGAGATCCAGCGCCGTGAAGGGATCTTGCCGATGCTCGAACATGAACGGGTGGATTTCTACATCGATGCGCAGACCGAAGTCGACTACGTGCTCGGGCAGGCTTCGCAGCCAGAGCGTTTTCGCAGCACCCATGTGGCCGAACTCCCGTTGTACCTGGCGTTTTCCAAGAACGAGCACGCCATGGCCCTGCGCGACCTGTTCGACAAACGCATGGCCGAGCTGGTGCGTAGCGGCGAGTTGAAACCGATCTTCGAGCACTGGAAGCAGCCCTATCCCTTCACCCCGGACAGCAAGCCGCAGTAGCCGTGCAATTGCCCGATGCCTGCGAGATCCCTGTGGGAGCGGGTTTACCCGCGAAGCAGGCGACGCGGTGGGTGGCACCGGCTTTGCCGGTGTTCGCGGGTAAACCCGCTCCCACAGGCGTTGCGCGGGGCACAAAGCCAGGCCCTGCTAAGCATCGAACTTTTCGATCTTAAGCTACGGTATTCAACGAGCGCACACGCGGCGACCTGCTGATACAATCGGCTCACGAGAAATTACCTACTTTATCCAGGAGCACAACGTGCCCGTCGTCTTTGTTGCCGCCTCGAAACTTCCGACTCCCTTTGCGACCTTCACCATGCATGGCTTCCTCGACGAAGCCACTGGCCGTGAGCACGTGGTGCTCAGCCTGGGTGATTTCGCCGACGGTGAGCCGGTGTTGGGGCGTCTGCACTCCGAGTGCCTGACCGGCGATGCCCTGTTCAGCCAGCGCTGCGACTGCGGTTCGCAGCTGGAAGCCGCGCTGCAGGCAATCGCCCGCGAAGGCCGTGGCGTGCTGCTGTACCTGCGTCAGGAGGGCCGTGGCATCGGCCTTTTGAACAAGATCCGCGCCTATGAGCTGCAAGATGGCGGTGCTGACACCGTCGAGGCCAACGAACGCCTGGGCTTCGCCGCTGACCAGCGCGACTACGCCATGTGCCTGCCGATGCTCGAGCACTTGGGCGTGAAGTCGCTGCGCCTGATGACCAACAACCCACGCAAGGTCAAGGCGCTGACCGACATGAACATCAAGGTCGCCGAACGTGTGCCACTGCACACCGGGCATAACCCGCACAATCGTTACTACCTGGCCACCAAGGCCGGCAAGCTCGGCCACATGCTGGGTAACGAACACCAGGGCGAGGTGCCCCAGGCGTGACCCGCGGCGAGGTCAAGCGGCGCCTGGCGCTGGCTTGGTGGCAGTACCTGGCGGTCGGCCTGGTGCCGCTGCCGGTCATGGCCTGGGCCTTCGGTGGTGACGATGCGCTGATCCCGGTGCTGGCGATGCCGCTGTTCATCGCCGGTGCCGCGACCATGTTCCTCAGCCTGCCGCGCTTCGGCGCCTATAAGCGGGCGCTGATCGCCACCTCGAAGGTGCTTGGCACCCCTGAAGAGCCTGCAGCCTGGATAACCCTGGCGCGGGTGCGGCGCATGGCCATGTTGTTCGCATGCTTCCCGGCCTGGGTCGCTGCGCTGTCGGTGCTGGTCGGGCTTGAGGCGGTGCCGCAGTTCCTCCTCGCGCTGTCTACCGTGGTGGTGCTTTACCTTTACCGCATTCCGCGTCAGCTGGGCTGATGCGCGTCCTGCTTTGCCTGTTGGCACTGCTGGCCCTGACCGCGAGGGCCGGCGAACCCTTGCGCGTGGTCAGCCTCGCGCCGTCGATGAGCGAGATCATGCTCGAACTGCGCGCCGATGACCTGCTGGTGGGCGTGCTCGATGGCGGCGAGCGACCGCAGGCACTGCAGCGGCTGCCTTCGGTCGGGCGCCAGGGCCAGCTGGACATGGAAACGCTGCTCAGCCTGAAGCCCGACCTGCTGCTGCTCTGGCCTGGCAGCGTGGCACCGGCCCAGCGCGACCAGCTCAGGCGCCTGGGTATCGCCACGTACAGCGCTGAACCCCATAACCTGAACCAGTTAATCGAACAGATCGAGGCCATTGCCGTGCGTGTCGGGCGGGGCGAGCAAGGTCGTCCATACGTGCAGGCCCTGCGCGAGCGCCTGCAGCAGTTGCGCCAACAGTACCGGCGTGAGCAGCCGCTGCGGGTGTTCTACCAGGTCTGGGACCGGCCGCTGTACACCTTGGGTGGGCAACAGGTGGTCAGCGATGCCCTGGCGGTGTGCGGGGCGCGCAATGTCTTTGCCGACCTGAGCCAGCCGGCACCACAGGTGAATGTCGAGTCGGTGCTGATGCGTGACCCGCAGGTGATCCTGGCAGGTGACAAGGCGCAGCTTTCGAGTTGGAAGGCTTGGCGGCGGCTGAGCGCGGTGGCAGGGGATGGTTTGCTGGTGGTGCCAGACAAGGGCCTGGAGCGGCCCAGCGGGCAGATGATCGAAGCCACCGCTCGCCTGTGCGCGCTGCTGGCGGCTAGAGTGCCGGCGTCCAGGTGACGCTGAACAGCGCGGTGCGGCCTTCTTCGCGGTAGCCATAGCTGGCCCCGTCGAAGCTGTAGAGTGCCCGGCTGTAGTCCTTGTCCAACAGGTTATCCAGCTTTACTTCCAGCTTCAGTGCCTCAGTAGCCATCCAACCTGCACGCAGGCCCAGCAGGCCGTAGCCGCCGAGCCGATTGCGGTTGGCCTCGTCGTCGTAGCTGGCGCTCACGGCTTGCCAGCTGGCGCCTACAGTGAACCGATCAAACTGACGATCCAGGTCCAGGCTCAGGGTGCGCCGGGCACGGCGGGCGAGGGTGTGGCCACTGTCGCGGTCACGCGGGTCGATCAGCGCAAGGCCAAGTTGGCTGCGCCATTCGCCCCATTGCTGGTCAAGTGCCATTTCCAGGCCATTGATACGCGCCGCAGCTACGTTCTGCGGGATCGCGTCCTGGCCGAAAATGATCGCATCGCGCAGGTCGGTGCGGTACAGCGAGGTTTCCAGGCGGCTGTCGTGGGTGAGCTGGCTGCGCCACTGCACTTCATAGCTCTTCGAGCGCTCGGGCTTGAGGGCCGGATTGCTGAACTGCGGGTAGTACAGGTCATTGAACGTCGGGGCACGGAAGCCTTCGCTGTAGGACAGCAGCACATCGTTCTGGGCATTCAACGGTACAGTGAGGCTGCCGCTCCAGGTAGTCTGGCCACCGAACTGCTGGTTCTGGTCGCGGCGTACGCCCACCTCGGTGGAAAAACGTTCTCCGCTGTATCGGTGCTGGATGAACGCTGCACGGTTCCAGCGGCTGTCCTCGGTGAAGTCGGTACTGCCGTGCACACGGTCTTCGTACCAGTCGCCTCCCAGCAGCAGGTTATGCCGTTCGGCCAGGGCCAGGTCGTTCTGCCAGGTGACCTGATCGCGGTAGGTGTTGAACACGAAACGCTCGTCGCTGAGCTTGTCGCGCTTGTCGTCACGGTTTTCGCTGTGGCCAACCTCAAGGCGCGAATGCCACAGCTCGTTGAGCTGCGCATCGAAGTAGCTGCCCAGGCTGCTGACGCTGAAGTCGGTGTAGGGTTTTTGCCCGAAACTCTGGAAGGTGACCGGGTCGAAACGGCCGAACGGGTTGTCGTATTCGCTGCGGCCGCGGCTGTCGAGCAGGTTCAGGCCGGCTTCGAAACGCTCGCCGAAGGTGTGGCTCAGGCTGAGGTTGAGCGACTTGTTACGGTAGGCGTCGTGGTCGCCGTCGCTGGCGAACGACGGCCCGGTTGAGTCGATGCCCGCGGTTTCATCAAGGCTGGCGCCGAGGTTGAAACGCGTGGCGTTGTCACCGCCGGAAAGCCCCAGGCTACGCTGGAACGTCTGGTTGCTGCCCGCCGCCAGGCGCAGGCGCGGTTGCAGGCCGGGGCCGCTGCTGCGGCGGGTGAAGATCTGGATCACCCCGCC
>NZ_BCAZ01000037.1:0-57500 GCF_001320205.1 Pseudomonas sp. NBRC 111123 | reverse complement strand
CTGGCTTTTACTTGGGCCAGTACCGGCAGCCAGCCGTGATATCGTTCCCCATTCTTCTTTCAGGGACTTTTCCATGCCCAACACCACCTCTCTGCAGCCTGGTTTCATGATCGTCCACGGCAACCGCCTGGACGACCTGCGCAGCTTGGTGGTGAGTTGGATGCGCCGCTACCCGCTGGCACCGCTGGAAAACGAAATCGCCTTGGTACAGAGCAATGGCATTGCCCAATGGCTCAAGCTTGCCCTCGCTGAAGATCCACAAGACGATGACATGGGCGGCTGCGGTATTGCTGCCGCCATCGATGTACAACTGCCCGGCAGCTTCATGTGGCAGTTGTATCGCAAGGTGCTCGGGCGTGACGAGATCCCCGAAGTATCCCTGCTCGACAAGGCACCGCTGACCTGGCGCCTGATGCGCCTGCTGCCTGCACTGATCGAACGCCCGCATTTCGAACCGCTGCGTCGTTTTCTCACGGATGACAGTGACCTGCGCAAGCGTTATCAGTTGGCCGAGCGCCTGGCCGACCTCTTCGACCAATATCAGGTTTACCGCGCCGACTGGCTCAAGGATTGGGCAGCCGGCGAGCACATCCTCAATACCGCCCGTGGTGAACGCAAGCCCCTTGCCCCAGGTAACCGCTGGCAGGCCGAACTTTGGCGTGCATTGCTCGAGGATGTCGGTGAGCAAGGCATGGCGCAAAGCCGAGCAGGGGTGCACCAGCGCTTCATTGAACGCATCAACAGTATGGAAGCAGCGCCGCAAGGGCTGCCTTCGCGGGTGATCGTATTCGGTATTTCTTCCCTGCCCGCCCAGGCATTGGAAGCATTAGCCGGCTTGGCCCGTTTCAGTCAGGTGCTGCTCTGTGTTCACAACCCTTGCCGCCACCATTGGGCCGACATCGTTGCCGACAAGGACCTGCTACGCCACCAGTACAAGCGCCAGCAGCGCAAGCAGGGCATGCCCCTGCAACTGGACGACGAGTCGCTGCATCAGCACGCCCACCCGCTATTGGCTGCCTGGGGCAAGCAAGGCCGCGATTACATCAACCTGCTGGACAGCTACGACGACCCCGGCAGCTATCAAGGCGTATTCAGCGACGGGCGCATCGACCTGTTCAGCGAAGGCCAGCCAAGTTCGCTGCTGAACCAGCTGCAGGACGATATCCTCGAACTGCGTCCACTCGCAGAAACTCGCGAATGCTGGCCTGAGGTCGACCTGGCCAAGGATCGATCCGTGCGCTTTCACGTGGCGCACAGCCCGCAGCGCGAAGTGGAGATCCTGCACGACCAGCTACTGGCCCGCTTCAGCGCCGACCCCACGCTGCGCCCGCGCGACGTAATCGTAATGCTCCCGGCCATCGACACCTATGCCCCGCATATCCGTGCAGTGTTCGGCCAACTGCAGCGCAACGACCCGCGCTACATTCCATTCACCCTGACCGATCAGGGCCAGCGTGGTCGCGACCCCCTGCTGATTGCCCTGGAACATCTGCTCAAGCTGCCAGACAGCCGCTTCGCCGTCAGCGAAGTGCTCGACCTGCTCGATGTCCCGGCAGTGCGCGCGCGTTTCGGCATCCGCGAAAGCGACCTGCCCACCCTGCACCGCTGGATCGAAGGTGCGGGCATTCGTTGGGGGTTGAACGCCGATCAGCGCGCCACGCTCGGGTTGCCCCAGGGCCTGGAGCAGAACAGTTGGCGCTTCGGTCTGCGGCGCATGCTGCTGGGTTACGCGGTGGGTGTGGGCGAAGGCTGCGACGGCATTGAACCGTACGATGAAATCGGTGGCCTGGATGCCGCCTTGATCGGCCCGCTGGTGGCGTTGCTCGATGCCCTCGATGTGGCCAACCAGGCCTTGTCCAAACCTGCCACTGCCAGCGAATGGGGTGACCGCCTCAACGCATTGTTGCAAGTGTTCTTCCTGGCCGAGGAAGAGCACGATGAGTTTCTTTTGATGCAATTGCAGGAGCTGCGCGACAGCTGGCTGGAAGTCTGCGAAACCGTGGGCCTGCAAGATCAGCTGCCACTCACGGTGATCCGTGAGGCCTGGCTGTCGGGCCTCGACGAAGGCAAGTTGTCCCAGCGTTTTCTCGCCGGCTCGGTGAATTTCTGCACCTTGATGCCAATGCGGGCAATTCCCTTCCGTGTGGTGTGCCTGCTGGGCATGAACGATGGCGACTATCCGCGCGCGCAGCCGCCGCTGGACTTCGACCTGATGGCCAGCGATTACCGCCCCGGCGATCGCTCGCGCCGCGAGGACGACCGCTACCTGCTCCTCGAAGCGCTGCTGTCGGCACGTGACCAGCTCTACATCAGTTGGGTTGGCCGCAGCATCCGTGATAACAGTGAACGACCGGCCTCGGTATTGATCGGCCAGTTGCGCGATCACCTGGCTGCCGGTTGGCGCCTCAAGGGCGATGCTGACGGCCAGCAACTGCTGCACGCCTTGACCCAGGAACATCCCCTGCAGCCTTTCAGTACACGCTATTTCCAGAAGGGCAGTGCGCTGTTCAGCTATGCCCATGAGTGGCAGTTGCTGCACCAGCAGACTCCAGACGAAAAGCAGCCCGACCTCAACCTGCCTCCGTACGTCAACGATGAAGCGCTGACGCTGACCCAATTGCAGGATTTCTTGCGTCACCCAGTCAGGCACTTCTTCAGCCAGCGCCTGAAAGTGTTCTTTGAGGCCTTGGAGGCTCCTACACCAGACGAAGAGCCATTCGTCCTTGACGCCTTGCAGCGTTACAGCGCCAGCGAAAGCCTGCTGGGCGCCGCCCTGAGCGATCCTGACAACGCCGAACGTGCGTTGCAGGCCCAGGCCCGCCGCCTGCAAGGCTGCGGCATGCTGCCCCTGGCTGGCTTCGGAGAACTGCTGCAAGCCGAGTTGATCCAGCCACTGCCCGATCTGCTGCTACGTCATCGTCAGCTGCTGCAGCGCTGGCCAACGGTGGTCGATGGTGCATTGCCGATTCGTTTCGAGCATGCCAATCACCGCCTTGAGGGTTGGCTGGGCCGGGTCTATCAGGCCGACGATCAAAGCCTGTTGAGTATCACCACGGTTCCCAACACCATCAGCGCCGGGCGCAACAACCTCAAGTGGCACCGCCTGATTGCCAGCTGGGTGATGCACCTGGCCGCGTGCGCCGCTGGTTATCCACTACACAGTGCGCTGCTGGCCAGCGACGTCACCCTGCTGCTCGGTCCCTTGCCACAGGATCAGGCTGGCGAGCAACTGGGGCACCTGCTTGTAGCGCGACAGGCTGCGATGAATGCACCGCTGCCTGTCGCCGCCAAGACAGCCTTTGCCTGGCTGGCTCAGGAAGATCCGGACAAGGCCCTGGCTGCCGCTATCCGTGCCTATGAAGGGGATGGCCGCACCAGTTTCGGCGAGCGCAGCGAAAGTGTTGCGCTGGCCCGGCAGTTCCGCGATTTCGCCGCACTCAGCGCCGATGAGACTTTTGAAGGCTGGTGCGAAACCTTGTACCGCCCCCTGTTCAGCGCTACCTGGCAGGCCCAAGGTAATCCGGAGAGTGAAGCATGACCCAGGCCCGCCCCCTGGCACTGAGTTTTCCCCTGCACGGCAGCCAGCTGATCGAAGCCAGTGCCGGCACAGGCAAGACGTTCACCATTTCCGCGCTGTACCTGCGCCTTATCCTCGGCCATGGCGCTGAGCAAGGCTTCGGCCGCGAGCTGCTACCGCCGCAGATTCTCGTGGTGACCTTCACCGATGCCGCCACCAAAGAGCTGCGCGAGCGTATCCGTGCCCGCCTGGCCGAGGCCGCGCGCTTCTTCCGCGGCGAACTGGAACGCGGCGACCCCCTGCTGCAGCAACTGCGCGACGACTATGCCGAAGCACTCTGGCCACGCTGCGCCAATCGCCTGGAAGTCGCTGTGCAGTGGATGGACGAAGCGGCGGTGTCGACCATTCATGGCTGGTGCCAGCGCATGCTCCGTGAACATGCTTTTGACAGCGGCAGTTTGTTTACCCAGAGCCTGGAAACCGACCACAGCGACCTGCTTGGCCAAGTCATGCGCGATTACTGGCGGCGCTTCTGCTATGGCATGCACGGCGAAGCACTGAGCTGGGTGCGCAGCCATTGGGTCAGCCCCGATGCTCTGCTGCCGCGCATCCGCCCGCTGTTCGGCCGCGTGCGTGCACAACAGGACGAAACGGAACCACAAGCGTTGATCGAAGGCGCGCTGCAACAGCGGGGCGAGCAGTTGCGCCAACTCAAGGCACCGTGGGTGCAATGGGCGGATGAGCTGCAGCAGATCTGCCGCGACGCAGTGGCGGCAAAGCAGGCGGATGGCCGCAAACTGCAAGCGCGCTACTTCGAGCCTTGGTTTGAAAAGCTGCGCACCTGGGCCGGTGATGAACAAGAAGTGGAGCTTGATCTGGGAACCGGCTTTACCCGCCTGACGCCGGCGGGGATGGCCGAGGCCTGGAAAGCTGGCGAGCCGCCCGACCACCCGGCCTTGCATGCCATGCAGAACCTGCAGCAACAGGTGCAGGCGCTGACCAGCCCGGATGCCCGCTTGCTCGAACATGCCGCCGCCTGGGTGGCGACGCGTTTCGAAGTGGAGAAACGCCGCCGAGCCGAAATGGGCTTCGACGACATGCTGCTGCGTCTGCAACATGCACTGGGCACCGAGTCGGGGGAACGCTTGGCCGCACTGATCCGCGAGCAGTTCCCGGTAGCGTTGATCGATGAATTCCAGGACACCGATCCAGTCCAGTACGGCATCTTCGAAAGCATCTATCGCATCAGCGAGAACAATGCGCAAACCGGACTGTTCATGATCGGCGACCCCAAGCAGGCGATCTATGCCTTCCGTGGCGCCGACATCTATACCTACCTGTCGGCCCGACGCGCTACCGCGGGCCGCCTGCATAGCCTGGACACCAACTACCGCTCCAGCCAGGCGATGGTCGCGGCGGTCAACCGGGTGTTCCTGCAGGCCGAAGCGCGCACGCAGGGCAAGGGTGCCTTCCTGTTCCGCGAAGCTGACGATAACCCGCTGCCGTTTGTCGAAGTTCGCGCCAAGGGCCGCGGCGAACGCCTGTTGATTGATGGCCAAGCGTGTGCGGCGCTGCAATGCTGGCAGCTGAAAAGTGACGAGCCGGTATCCAGCACGCTCTACCGGCAGCAACTGGCCGCCAGCTGTGCGAGCCATATCGTTACCGTATTGAATGGTGGCCAGCGCGGCGTGACCGGCTTCAGCGATGACCAGGGCGAGCTGCGCGCTTGCCAGCCTTCGGACATCGCCATCCTGGTGCGTGATGGCCATGAAGCGCAGTTGGTGCGCAGCGAGCTTGCCGCCCGCGACGTGCGCAGCGTGTACCTCTCCGACAAGGACTCGGTGTTCGCCGCCCAGGAGGCACACGACTTGCTCGCCTGGCTCAAGGCCTGCGCCGAACCGGACTCCGAGCGCTTGCTCAAGGCCGCGCTGGCCAGCCTGACTCTGGAGCTGTCGCTGGCTCAACTTGACCAGCTGAACCAGGACGAGCGGGTGTGGGAAGGCTGGGTCATGCGTTTTCGTCGGTACCGCGAAATCTGGCAGCGCCAGGGCGTACTGCCGATGCTGCGGCACCTGTTGCACGACTTCGAGTTGCCGCGCACGCTGATCGGCCGCACTGACGGCGAGCGTGTGCTGACCAACCTGCTGCACCTGGCCGAACTGCTGCAGCAGGCAGCTGCTGAGCTGGACGGTGAGCAGGCGCTTATCCGTCACCTGGCCGAGCACCTGGCCAGCTCCGGCCAAGCGGGGGAGGAGCAGATTCTGCGCCTGGAAAGCGACGAGCAACTGGTCAAGGTAGTGACGATCCACAAGTCCAAGGGCCTGGAATACCCCTTGGTCTATCTGCCGTTCATCTGCACCAGCAAGCCCGTGGACGGCAGCCGCCTGCCGTTGGCCTGGCACGACAGCCTGGGCAATGCGCAACTGACGCTGACGCCCGATGCAGAGCAGATCGCCCTGGCCGACGAAGAGCGCCTGGCCGAAGACCTGCGCCTGCTCTATGTGGCCCTGACGCGCGCCCAGCACGCCTGCTGGCTGGGCGTCGCCGACCTCAAACGCGGCAACCAGAAAAGCTCGCAGCTGCACCGCTCGGCGCTCGGCTACCTGCTGGGCGGCGGCCTGGCACTGCCTGGCTCGGAACACCTCAAGGCATGGCTGCAGCGCTTGCTCGCAGGTTGCGTGGATATTGCCTGCCCGCCGCTGCCAGAAGCCAGCGATGAGCATTATCGCGCGTCCCATGTCGAGCGCGAGTTGTTACCGGCACGCAAGCCACGCCGGGCAGCCGCCGAGCATTGGTGGATCGCGTCCTACAGTGCCTTGCGCGTCGGCGAGCAGACCCTAGGCGCCGACAGCTCACAGGCCCAGCAACTACTCGATGACGAAGTTGCCGATACTCAGCTGATCCGTGAAGCGCCCGCCGACGGTGGCGACATCCATCGCTTCCCCCGCGGCCCAAATCCGGGGACCTTCCTCCATGGGCTGCTGGAGTGGGCCGGTCGCGAAGGCTTTGGCGAAGTCGCCGGCAATGCCAGGCTCATCGAGCGTACCGTTGGCCAGCGTTGCAACCGCCGTGACTGGACCGGTTGGATTCCGACACTCAGCCAGTGGTTGCAGCGCCTGCTCAACGAGCCATTGCCGGTCGGCACTGCACAGCTGACGCTCGCGCAGCTGCAGCGTTACCAGATCGAAATGGAGTTCTGGTTCGCCAGCCACAACGTCGACGCCGAGCAGCTCGATCGTCTGGTGGCCCGGCACACCCACCCGGGCAGTGCACGCCCGGCCGCGCAACCGACACTGCTCAATGGCATGTTCAAAGGCTTCATCGACCTCGCCTACGAGCTCGACGGGCGCTATTACGTGGCGGACTACAAGTCCAACTGGCTCGGCCCGGACATCCAGGCCTACGACACCCAGGCCATGGAAAAAGCCATCCTCGAACACCGCTACGATCTGCAATACGTGCTTTACCTGCTGGCCCTGCATCGCCAGCTGCGCGCACGCCTACCTGATTACGATTACGACCGCCATGTTGGCGGAGCCCTGTTCATCTTCCTGCGCGGCGCCAGCAGCAGTGGCCACGGTGTGTACTTCGTCAAGCCGCCACGCGAGCTGATCGAGGCCCTCGACGCGCTGTTCCGTGGCGTGCACGCGCCCGAGCAGCAGGACCTGTTTGCCGGAGTTGCGCCATGAGCCGAACCCTCGACGATCTCTTGCCAACGCCACTGCACGCTGAGCATCTGCTGGCCTTGGCCCCTCAGCACAACAGTGCAGACCTGCTGCAATTGCTTGATCGCTGGGTGGAACGTGGCTGGCTGCGCGCGCTCGACCGGGCGTTCGTCAGCTTTCTTGAAGAGCGTGCCCCCGGCAGTGACCCGTTGCTCTTGCTGGCGGCAGCACTGGCCAGCCATCAGCTGGGCCACGGGCATGTCTGCCTCGACCTGCAACAGACCCTCGACGAGCCGGACTTCGCGCTGTCGTTGCCGCCGGAAGGCGATGCCCTGACCGGCCCGTTGCTGTTGCCCTCGCAACTGCTGGCCAACCTCGGCTTGCCCACCTGGCTGCAACGCATTGCCGCCAGCCCGCTGGTGGCGGCCGGCGATACACCAAGCCAGCACTCGCGGCCGCTGGTGCTCAGTGGCCAGCGCCTGTACCTGCGCCGCTACTGGAGCTACGAGCGGCAAATCGACCATACCCTGCGCCAGCGCCTGAGCCAGGGCGAGGCTGCTCCTGCCGACCTGCCTGCACGCCTGGCACAGCTGTTTGACGAGGGCGCTTTGGTGGGCCAGGTGGACTGGCAGAAACTGGCCTGTGCCCTGGCTACCCGCGCGGGTTTCAGCATCATCACTGGCGGCCCCGGTACCGGCAAGACCACCACTGTGGTGCGCTTGCTGGCGCTGCTACAGGCGCCTGCGGTGGAGCAGGGCAGGCCGTTGCGCATACGCCTGGCCGCGCCGACCGGCAAGGCGGCTGCGCGTCTGACCGAGTCGATCGGCCAGCAGGTTGAACGGTTACAGGTGAGCGCCGAAGTGCGTGCGCAGATCCCCACCGACGTCAGCACCGTGCACCGCCTGCTCGGCAGCCGCCCGGGCTCGCGGCACTTCCGTCACCACGCCGGCAACCCGCTGCCGCTGGATGTGCTGGTGGTCGACGAAGCGTCGATGATCGACCTTGAGATGATGGCCAACCTGCTCGACGCATTGCCGCCCAAGGCGCGCTTGATTCTGCTGGGGGACAAGGACCAGCTGGCTTCGGTCGAGGCCGGGGCCGTGCTCGGTGACCTGTGTCGGGATGCCGAGGAGGGTTACTACTCGCCCGCGACCCAGGCCTGGCTGGAGCAGATCGGTGGCCAGTCGCTGGCCGCCAGTGGCCTGAAACCTGGGGATGCGCAACGCAATCCGTTGGCCCAGCAGGTCGTGATGTTGCGGTTCTCGCGGCGTTTTGGTGAAGGCAGCGGCATCGGCCAGCTGGCGCGCCTGGTCAACCGGCAGGAGGCCCAGGCGGCACGTGACCTGCTGAGCCTGCCGCCAGCGGACGTATTCGGCCTGGCGCTGCGCGGCGAGCAGGACCGGGCCTTCGACCGTCTGATTCTCGACGGCCTCAACCGGGGTACCGAAGGGCCTCAAGGCTATCGCAGCTACCTGCGTGCCATTGGCCGCTATCGCCCGGCACCGGGCAGCGCATTCGACGATCCGCGGTGGGAGCAGTGGGCCGCCAAAGTGCTGCAAAGTTTCGAAGACTTCCAATTGCTGTGCGCTGTGCGCAAGGGCGCCTGGGGTGTCGAAGGCCTCAACGAG
Source organism: Pseudomonas sp. NBRC 111123 (assembly GCF_001320205.1). Taxonomy (NCBI): domain Bacteria; kingdom Pseudomonadati; phylum Pseudomonadota; class Gammaproteobacteria; order Pseudomonadales; family Pseudomonadaceae; genus Pseudomonas; species Pseudomonas sp. NBRC 111123. Next base: position 48,690 of record NZ_BCAZ01000037.1, on the reverse strand, counting down.
CGGGTAGCGCGGGTGCTGCACAACGCCGGGCTGATCGACAGCCAGCAGCCCTGGTATGAAGGCCGCCCAGTGCTGGTGACACGCAACGACTATGGCCTTGGCTTGATGAACGGAGACATCGGCATCGCCCTGCGCCTGCCGGATGAGCACGGTGAAGCGCTGCTGCGGGTGGCCTTCCCGCGCAACGATGGCAGTGGAGGCGTGCGCTTCGTCCTGCCCAGCCGCCTCAACGAGGTGGAAACCGTTTACGCCATGACCGTGCACAAGTCCCAGGGCTCCGAATTCAGCCACACCGCGTTGGTGCTGCCGGATGCACTCAACCCGGTGTTGACCAAGGAGCTGGTGTATACCGGCATCACCCGGGCCAAGCATTGCTTCAGCCTGATCGAGCCGCGCCAGGGTATTTTCGAAGAGGCGGTACTGCGCAAGGTACGGCGCATATCCGGTCTGATGCTCGAACAAGTCTGACGCGCCTACAGATAGCCAGCGTTGTGCTATCTTTGCGCCGACTTCGACAGGATTTTGAGAGAATTCTCACATGACAGGCGCCAGGGAGCGGTTGACAGGCTGTGCGCTTTCGCTGCTGCTGGTTGCCCTGTCGCTACTGGCCGGCCCTGCCCAGGCGGACGGTTCGGCCACCGCCGCACAGGCCCAGCAGCGTGCCAGGGCGGTTACCCAGGTGGTCCTGGGTATCCTCAGCTATGCGCGCTGGCCTACCGAGCCAGTGCCCTTGCGCCTGTGCCTGGTCGGCCCCACCGAATACGCCGACGACCTGATCAAAGGCAGCGTGCAGAACTCCGGGCAACCTTTGCAGGTAAGGCGCTTGCTGGCCGACGACCGGCAGGTGGCCCAGGCCTGTGACGCCGTGTACATCGGCAAGCTCGACGATGGCCAGCGCGACCGCCTGTTCCAGACCATCAGTGGCCGCCCGGTACTGAGCATCAGCGAAGCCGACGACCCGTGCACGGTCGGTAGCCTGTTCTGCCTGCGCGTCAGCGATCAACAGGTCGCCTTCGAGGTCAACCTCGACTCCGTGGCGCGTTCTGGTGTGCGTATCCACCCCAGTGTGCTGCAGCTGTCACGACGTCGCGGAGCACTGCCATGAAGGCCGGCAACAAGCAGGGCGTGCGCCCGACCCTGCGCTCGGTGCTTGGCCGTGGTCACCTCAGCGTGGCCCTGCTGGCGGTGAGCCTGGCCGGCATCTCGCTGACCCTGCTCGGCGTGCTGGCCCTGCGTGTGTACGCCAACCACAACCTTCACCTGATTGCCCGTTCGATCAACTACACCGTCGAAGCCGCCGTGGTGTTCGACGACAGTGCCGCGGCCAATGAGGCGCTGGAACTGATCGCCAAAACCGAAGAAGTGGCCGACGCCAAGGTGTTCAACAACGACGGTGAGCAGCTGGCGCATTGGCAACGCAGCGATGAGAGCCTGCTCGGGCACCTTGAGGTGCAAGTGGCGACGGCCCTGCTGGATGAGCCGATCAACCTGCCGATCATGCACCAGCAACAGAAGGTCGGGCATATCGAGCTGATCGGCCAGGGCCGCAGCCTGCTGCTGTTCCTGCTCAGCGGCCTTGGCGGCATCCTGTTCTGCACCATCCTCAGTGCCTTCGTCGCCTTGTACCTGTCGCGGCGCCTGCTTGGCGATATCGTCCGGCCCTTGCGTGGCCTGGCCAGTGTCGCCCACGCAGCTCGGCGTGAACGCAGTTTCGACCGCCGAGTACCCGAAGCACCCATTGCCGAGCTCAACGAGTTGGGCAACGACTTCAACGCGTTGCTCGACGAGCTGGAGGTATGGCACAGCCATTTGCAGAACGAGAACGCCACCCTGGCGCACCAGGCCAGCCACGACAGCCTTACCGGCCTGCCTAACCGCGCATTCTTCGAGGGCCGCCTCAGCCGCAGCCTGCGCAACGCCGCACGGCAGCAAGACCATCTGGCCTTGCTGTTCCTCGACAGTGACCACTTCAAGCAGATCAATGACAGCCGCGGCCATGCCGTGGGTGATCAAGTGCTGATCAATGTTGCCGACCGTGTGCGTGCACAACTGCGCGAGCACGACCTGGTGGCCCGCCTGGGCGGTGACGAGTTCGCCGTACTGCTGACTCCGCTGCATTCGCGCGAGGATGCCGAGCGCATCGCCGAGAAGATCATCACCAGCATGCAACTGCCGATGTTGCTCGAAGGCGGCGAAAGCCTCACCACGTCGTTGAGTGTCGGCATCGCTTATTACCCGGACGATGGCAGTGACCCTGCCAGCCTCCTCAATGCCGCCGATGCGGCTATGTACCAGGCCAAGCGCAAGCGCCGTGGCCAGTGGCAAGCGGCGCAGACGGAACGGTCCGCCGCCGATTTCAGGCACAGGAGTTGAACCGTGATACAGCGTTTGCGTTTTTCTTTTTTTGTCATGTTGCTTTCCTTGTTTGCACTGGCAGGGTGCCAGAGCACACCACCCAAAGGTCTCACCGCCGAACAGATTGCCGTGCTCAAGCGTGAAGGCTTTGCCCCCACTGACGAGGGCTGGGCATTCGACCTGTCGGGCAAGGTGCTGTTCGGCAGCGACCTGGACAGCCTCAACGGCGCGAGCCAGGCGATTGTCGAGCGGATAGGCAAGGCGCTGATGGGGGTGGGCATTCAAGGTGTGCGGGTTGATGGCCATGCCGATGCCTCGGGCAAGGCGGCGTACAACCAGCAGCTGTCCGAGCGGCGCGCGCAGAGTGTGGCCAAGGCGTTGATCGACGTTGGCATGCCGGCGCAGAACATCCGGACCCGTGGGCTGGGCAGCTCGCAGCCAGTGGCGGACAACCGCACCAGCGCAGGGCGGACCGAGAACCGGCGGGTGTCGATTGTAGTCGCGTCTTACTGAGCCCCGCCGCCCCTTCGCGGGGTTGACCCGCTAAGGGGCGGCGAAGCAAACCCATCATTCCTGAGCAAAGCGCAGCTCGCGCGTCTCACCCATCAGCAAGGGTGCATTCGCCTCAGTCACCCCGCGAATGTAATCCCACAGCAAGGTAATGCGCTTCAACTTGCGCAGATCCTCCCGGCAGTACATCCAGAACGACAAAGAGGGAAAGGGTTAACCCAGTGATTACAGGGGCTTAACCACCATGAACACCCTTCCACAGGAGCACCCTGTCACAAGTGCTGTCACAAACCGCACGCTCCCCTTGAGGCCAACGTGCCGGCTGGCGAGTCCGTACCATTACCGACGACACGGTATCTACTACCTACGCCTTCGTGTGACTGGCAGCGTGAACAGGACGGTTTCTGTCTCTCTGAAGACCACTGATCGCAGATGGGCAACGCAGACATCTGCTCATCTCACGTCATCACTTCAGGCATTCCACTTGGATCATCCTGATGCCTCATGGAACGATCTGCGGGAGCATCTGCTGACGTTGGTGAGCAGTACGCTGATGTCTACTGATGACGGCCACCCATTACGCCATTGGGGTGACATGTACCGGAACGTTGCTGTTAGCCCCTCGTCGGTGTTCGCTCCGAATGGTGAGGTGATGAGTACAGCGACAGAACCATCAGCAACCCCTATGACCTTCGATGTGCTGTCGCAGCTTTACATGGCTGATCGTGGAGGGGACCAGAAGCCCACGACCTTGAAGGAGACGACCCTGTGCCACAAGGTGATTTCTGAGAATCTGGATGGGTTGGACTTGAGGACTCATTCCAGAGCAGACCTTGTGAAGTTCCGTGAGCGTTTGTCAGAAGGTCGGATGCCTTCGACTGTGAACAAACTGATCGTGAAGCTATCAGCTGTCTTTGCCTGGGCTGTCGAGAACGGACACCTGAGTAAGACTTACGACAAGAAGCTGAAGCTTACAAAGGGGGTTGAGTCAACCCGTAAGGCGTTCTCCCAACCGCAGGTGCGCAAGCTAATGGACTATGCGAATGGCCTTCCAGAAGCATCATGGAAACGATGGCTGCTCAGCTTGGGAATCATCACTGGCGGGCGGCTGAGGGAGATATGCCAGCTGACTCCGGGTGACGTTGTAACCATGAAGTCTGGCCTTATTGCCATTCACATCAACGAGGCAGGTGAGGGCAAATCCATCAAGAACAAGCGGAGCGAGCGACTGGTGCCGCTTACTGACGGTGCCTATGGTTTCGACCTAGCAGCGTTCTTGAGGTACGTCGATGTGACCCGCTGCGGTGGGAGCGAATCGCTAGCCCAGATTGGTTATAGGCCGTCGGGCGAATGGGTCAACCAGCATGCTATCCCTGCGGCTTTAGAGGGTACGTATGAACGCGGATTAGTATTCCACTCATTGCGGCATTCTCTAGCTTCATTGATGCAAGCCAAGGGGGTTCCTGTTACTCATGCTCAGGCAGTGATGGGGCATGCGTCAGGAACGGTTACATTCGACACCTACGGCTCTAGCGTGCCTGTCGAGACATTGGCAGAGCTGCTAAAAGGACTGTACCCTCGATGAAACTCCCTGAGCCAATGGCCGAACCGGCCGCCTTCATAAAGCGAAAGGCTTCTAATAGCTCCTGTAAGCATTGCGGCGTCTGGGCAAAATGCTATGATCCAAAAAAATGCCATAACAGGGATGCTAGAGTGAAGCAGGCCGACATTGATGCAATAAAAGAAGAAATAGCTCCAGCAGTTAATAGCGGTGAAATTTCACTGTTATTGGGAGCTGGGTTTTCGTTTACTAATGAAACCAGCCGAGGTCCTTTGCCGGGCGGCGAGGGGTTGCGGGATCTTATATTAAAAGAATGTTCTCGCGCTGCAGGCCCCAAAACAACTTTGAAGGACGCATATGTTCTAGGTGGTCGAGAAATCGACGACTTTAATGCGTTTCTTTCTTCTTGCTTTATTGTTGATGATGTTGAGCCTTGGCAAGCAAAAATGTTTCAGTATGCTTGGAGTAGAATCTATACGACGAATATAGATAACGTTCTAAACGTTGCGCTTGAAAGGCAGAACAAGACTGGTAGACTTGGTGGAGATTTTAAATTCTTCAATTACGCTGATCAAGGGGTTTTGTCTGAAACTATTGGCAGCATTCCAATTGTTACTATCCATGGGACATGTTTAAAGCTCGATCAAGGGTTTATTTTTTCTACGTTAGAGTATGCGAAAGCTTCAACGAGGGTTTACGATTGGCATCGTGATTTGGCGGCAAACCTGCTGACTGGTGGCTTAGTTGTCATTGGTAATCAACTTGAAGAAACCGATATTGATACTTATCTGGCGGCTCGAATAAGTGATTACCCTAATTCTGACGTTCCGGCCAAAAACTGGATAGTAATGCCAAATCCTGACCCAATTAAAGCATCGAATTACGAAGCTAACGGGTTTAGAGTAATCGACTGCACAGCAGAAGAGTTCTTCAATCAGTTGTTTTCTGTCGCTTCACCAAAAAGCATTGGTGAAATAATGGCTGATACTGTTCCTCAAATCAAGAAGGTTATAAGCAACGTCCAATCACTAACTTGGTTTAGAGGGGCTTTTAAACATGTGCCTTCTGAAATTGAGGAGGCAAAAACTCAGACGGGTATCGTCAGGCATTTCATAACCGGTGCTGATCCCGAGTGGTTCTATCTTTATAATAATGCTCAGGCTTTGATAGGTAAGCATGAAAGTTTAACTGCGACTTTAGGTGGTATGCTTAGAGACGGTAAAAATGGTTTCGGTGTGATTCACGTAATCGGGCCAAGTGGTTCGGGAAAATCTACCGCTATCAAAGTGGCATTGCAAAGTCTTTCTAATTCTTATGATTGTATATATGAGTTTAATGATAGCTCTGAGCTGTCAACTTCGTATTTGCGGTCTGTGATTGAGAATCTTGGTAATAAGTCGATATTTGTATTCTATTCGGCTGCTGAGTATTATTTTGCCGCAACCTATCTGTCAGAAGCACTAGGTGATAAAAATAAGCCCTACTGTTTGTTTGTGCTTGAAGAGCGTAATCATGACCATGAAAGAAACAAAAGGCAGTTGATCTTAAGGGAGGATGCAACTTACTTTCATATGGGGAATCTCAGTATGCTAGATGCTGAGCGAATCGCCTTGAAGATTGAGGAGCATGGTTTTGAGTTCGATAATTTCTCTAAGAAGTCTATTGCTGCTAGATCCAGAATAATCTACGATAAAGAGAAGGGTTACTCGGGTGATCTCTTGACTACGTTGTTTTCACTTACGTCCAATGAAAACTTTGAGCGGAAGATTTTTCGTGACTACCAGACTGTTCCTGACGGCCTGGCGAAAAGAGTATTGGATTTAATTGTAATCATCAACAACTTAGGTCATCAGCTCCCGATAAGTTACGTTGCCGGGGCTCTAGGTGTATCAGTGGATTCCGTATTGGCAGAAGTCGATTCTGGCCTTGCGGGAATAGTTTCAAATAATAATAAGAATCTGAAGCTGCGTCATCGTATTATTTCTGAGTTTTATTACAAGAATTGCATTGCCAAAAAAGGGAAGCTGGATTTAATTGTCGACAGTCTAATATTCTTGTCTAGGCAGTTTACGGTCGATGACATTAAGTTCCATCCGCTTGCATATAGGATTTACAAGGATCTTATATCATACAATTTCCTGTACGAGAGCTACTTCCCAACTGCAACTAAAGACGCCGATACTGAGCGTACTTATCATGAGGTGCAGAAGTACTTTAATCGTGATGGGATTTTCTGGTTGCATTTTGGGCGGTACTATCGAAAGACTGGACGACTGGATGATGCGATCGTTTGCTTCAGAACTGGTCTTTCATATTATGACTCGTTCCAAACTCGGCATTCTCTTGGTACGGCATTGCTTGAAAGCTTCATCGCGTCTAACGGTTGTGAAACTGAAGCGTATGAAGAGGGCGTTTTGTTATTAGATCAAGAACGTATCAGTAGGGGGGATTCGGATGCGTACCCTTGCACTACTATGATTGCCCTTCTGCAGAAAGTCGTGCGTATCCCTGATCACAATACGGACGCTGAGAGTCGACTTAAAGCTTGTATAAATATGGGGTTTATGTACTTCCGTGATGACGCATACTTTAACAAAATATTGAAAGGCCAATTCAACGGTAAGGGTCGTTAAGCTATTTCTGCTGGCTAGTGTGCTAGGAGGTCTTGGCCTCCTAGTTCGGCCTTCTCGTATTGCTTAAGAGGGAGAAAAGCCGCTGCGTGCTGTTTAGGCTGGCTCGGTACTTAACCCCTCAAGCTGACTTGCATCCCGCCCTCGTGGCTGATTTCAAAATATCGCAAGCAGCAATAAGCCCCGCCAGCGACCGGCTATGAGCGTAATCGCTCTATCGCTGAGGATATGGCCTGTGAGTTGCCGTCTAACGTCTGGAGCGCTCCTAGCACGTTGTCGTGAGTGGTCACGGAGCCACGTTGACGTATCCACGTACTGACTTCCTCTATGGCTGCTCTTAATGCAATCTGATTGAGATGCAGTAGCTCAAGGGCATCGGCTGCAGTAGCGTTCATATCGTCCATTTGGCGTCCTCAAAGTGTGGTAGTTATCGAAGCGTAGGGGATTACGACGCCTTGGAGGAGATTTCTTTCTTGATCCGGTACACCGTCGCCACACCCACGTCGGCCAGCTTGGCAATCTCTTCCATTGTGTTGCCATTGCGTTTAAGTAGGTCCGCTACCTGATCCCACTTTCTCTGGTTACGGCCCTTGCCACCCACCTTCTCGCCACGGGCACGCTTATTGTCCAACCCCTGCTTGATTCGCTCTACCCGCTTCTCTTGATCTAGGCGGGCCATGGTGGCCATCAGATCAATCAGCATGCCATTGATCACATCCATGATCTGCCCAGCAATACTTTGGTCGGCAAGTTGGTGGGTAGTGTCCAGATCCTGCACCACCAGCCGCAGCCCTTTGGACTCGATGATGTACTTCAACTGCTTCCAGTCAGCTTGAGAAAGGCGGGACAGGCGGTCTACCGATTCCACCAGCAATATATCCCCAGACGAGGCCGTGGCCAGCAAGCGAGAAAGCTCCGGGCGTTCCAGCTTGGTGCCACTGATGTTCTCTGCATATGCCGCCGCCACTTCCAGTCCTTTAGCCAGGGCGAAGTCCAACAGGGACTGTTTCGCTCGCTCTGCGTCTTGATCGTTGGTCGAAGCACGTAGGTAAAGATGGGCCTTGATCATGGTTTATCCTTTGTCATGATGCTTGATAGACAAATGATAATCTATCGTTTGACTAGCAATCAATTGGTGATTGATAGCCTTTGACCGCTTTTTATCGCCATCTCGGATAGCTATAGCCAAATGAGAGGGTCGCTCTGGCTGCTCCCGACCCACCGGGAGCTTTTCAGCCCGCACAGTGACGGGTTGAAGGAGATAGCTTGGCTCTTAAGGGCTTCGAGGATGGCTCACTTTCGATCCATCAACGGACGTAGGCTCCTTACCCTATCCCTGGACCGCCTCAGGTTTGAGGCAGTACGCCGGGCAAGCTTGTTATCAGGAACTTGGCAAAGCCGGAATTTCGGCTTTGAAAGCAATACGGAGTGGTGTATCAGCAGATTTGCTGGCACACCTCCAAGGGCCGTAGTGAAACTGGCATACACCGGACGGCAGGGCACTGTAGTGCAATTCTGACTAATTAGTCAGATATTATATCAAGGGCGTGATTCGCTTAGCACCGCCACCAGCAATCCCACGAAAATAGGGGCTTCACCGGGTGTAAGGGTATGCCAGAACCGACACTGTCGCCCGATGGGGGTTAGTTAGTGGTTAGTTCTGTGATTAGTAACCGTAGGCTACACCAGCTGGGGAGATGATGTATAAGTGAGTTATCTTGGCCTGGCACTCACACCCGCTAGCGGGGTATTAGCAACTCTGCTAGCACTCACGCCTGTATAGAGTATTGAGTTGCTGAGTTCTATGGTGATGCACCGTCACACGATAATACACCTATGCCGCTCTGCATGGTTAAAGCAAGAGCAAGAGTGGGGGAGGGGCTCTGCTCGCCCTTGTTCCTCCCCTCTGCATAGAATTTTATTCTTGCCTCACGGCATGTTTGTAGCAGGGGGCAGGGCAGAAAGCCCCCAAAGCTTTTGATTTTCACCTTGCAGATATATGGTGACGTTCCGTCACGTCGTAATAATTTCTATTGTTCCCAGCAAGGTTAAAGAAAGATCAAGAGCAGGAGGGGCTTTCTTGCCCCTTCTCTTCTCTGCTTCATAGATTTGTTATCCTTGCCTCGGGCACGGTCTCTCCTACTGTGGCGTCTACGCCACTAATGGGAAAATGGTCAGGTATCGAGACTTCGGTGTTATATGCGTTAAGAGGTAAGGTTATCCCTTATATATATCTGTCGCTAATTACCCTCGACTGACCCCTCTATTTCATTTGTTCGGGGGACTTGCTTCCATTTCTTGACCGTGTTCTTGGATATGCCAAGCGCGTTGGCGATGTTCTTAATCGGAACCTCAGCCTTGATCATCATCAGTGCCTGCTGTTTCATCGGGTGTTCATTGCTAACAACGCTTGTAGTCGTTGGCTGCTGTGGCAACCATAACGCATTGAAATCCACTTGTACGTCGATGGATTGAAGAACCTGCGGGTGCCGTTCAAGGTACAGGGCAATGCCTCGTAAAGCTGTTCTCGCTGCTTCAATTACTCGTTGTAGTTGTCGAATACTCATTGGTCGAAGCTCATGGTTGAGCAAGCAATTTGCTGCTGCCGCTGTCGAGATGACAGAGAGGCGCAGCACTTTATTTACGTCAGAAAGAGAGACGCTATGCTTTCCGCTGATGACCCCTGGCCCTGTGTATATAGCTCCGAATACGATGTCATCTAGCCAAGGGGTTGAGCGTTCCTCGAACTTTAGAATACACAAGGCAGGTGCTAGCAGGTTTTGTATAACTTGTGGCTTCGGGCCGCGAGTGGAACTAGGCCTGGTTTCTACCACTTCTCCCTGAGGGAATAGATCGAAAACTGGGGCGAGCTTAGTTGAGTTGTGCAAATTGTTGAAAGGTGCCAGCGGTGAGACAGTGCCATCGTGTTCTGAGAACCAGTTTTCACCTAGCCTTGCCGGTGTGCCTGCACTGTAATGAGTTGGCTTTATTACATAAGGAGTGATGGTGTATCCACCGTAGCACTCTCCGGTTGCGGTGTCGTATATGTATCCTTCGATTATTCTAGTACGAGCTTCTGCCACCTTGCTGCGGAGTAGATCAAGAGAGCGGGTGGTTTGTGGATTGGGGTTGATGTATGTATTGATTGGGTCACTTCCTTGTATGCGATTTGAGTGTGTAGCGTTGGGTTTCGAGAGTAAGAGCGTAAGATGGCTAGCTTCGCGACGCTAGCCATTTTCAAACATGTGCCAAGGTGCCTAGAATAAACTTGGTGTCTGTCATGCTCGGCCTTACTTGATAAAATCTCAGTTGGCTTCTGTTAGGCGGCGAGTTTGTTCAGCGGCAGTCCTGCTCGGCGAAGCAACTTGCCGATGTAAATTTCACCTTTACCGGTTACCATGGTCTTATTGGTTCGGTGAATACCGCTAGCGGTGATATGTACCTTTCCGACAACCACGAAGTGTCCCGAGTTGATGTGCCGCTGGTAAGGCGAGTGATGCCTGTCTGCCATCAATACGTTGCTGTGTCGTAATAGTTTGAAAAGTGTGTTACGACCAATGCCATACTTCTTAGCTACCTCACTTACCGTCTGCAAGTTAGAAGAGCCTGCAACTGCGTCATGGTACTCAACCTTTGGTGCGTCCCTCTCGACTTTGTGGATCAACTGTGCGTAGTTACCTGCCATGCAGTGAGCTTGTTCAATGATAGTTTCCAGGTAGGTGCCTGGATTGTCCAGCACGTATTGGGCAGCATTCTCATGTACTGCTACGCCGTTTATCGCAAGGAGGTCATACGCCCGGATTACCTTCAAGTTATACTCGGGGCTGATCCACATTGCGTAGTCGTACACTAGTTCTTTTGCTACATAGGTACCGCCATTGCGACCGGGCTTGGTTTGCAAAGGGTACGATTCTGTACCTTTAGCTAACTCGCTGATTAGCTCTTCTGCTTGGCGTACCCATAGTGTCGGTTTGTGGCGGGGTTCACCGCCAGCAGCCTTATGGAAGTCGTTTAGGCAATATCGTCCTTCATGGTCTCGCCGTACCACAATGTCGCCGATGAGAACTGTTGTGGTCTGATAGTCTGTGATGCTGATTACGTTGCTCATTTTATATTGCGTTCCTTTTTACTTAAAAGTCAGCTAGGGCTGACATGTTTCCTTGTGCTGCTGTTAGGCTGCTTGCTGTTGTTCCCAATACTGCAAGATCTCTTCAATCTTCCGGGCTTTAGAGGTCTTGCGGTATTCCTTCAGTAGCGGCATGCGTTCCCGCAGATCATCTGCAAAGAGGTACAAGTCTTTGCCGTAGTCTAAGGCTTCGATCATTTCATCTTCCCAGAGAAAACCTTGGTATGTCCGTTCGAGCCATTCCCGGTTGAGTCGCTCCGTGTATTCCACTCTCGACCGGATGTCCGACTCTTTGCCGTAGCCTGGGGAGTAGGAGCAGGCATGAACCATCATGGTGCTACTGTCGTAAATTACCCATTCATCGGCTTGTAGGGCTATGGCAGACGCAGCTGAGGCGCAAGTCATGCCAATCTCTACAGTGATGTGGGCTTCGCATTCATCCATTCGGCGGCAGAGATAGTCGCAAGTATCCAGGCTTCCGCCAGGTGATGAGAGTTGGATATATACTTGGTCTTCCTCTCCCGCATGGGCAAGGATGCTCACGAACTCGCCATACTCGTGGATTTCCCCGATGGGGCCGGTGAGCGGGATGACGTATTGCGTTGAAGCTCGCTGCTTGGCAAGGATGTTCTTCGGGCGGTAAATGCTTTCGAGTTCTACGTGGTCGTTGTTGGTGTTGTGTTTCATCTGGTTATCTTCCTTTACGGATTTCAGGTAATAGGTGGCCGTCGCTCGAAGTTAAGAGCTAGTGCGAGTGCATGCACCTATTAATCAAGGTTTGGTGACGCTGAGGTAAATGTCTAGTGCTAAGTTAGTTCATTTATCTGTCCTGTGGGCGTTTTTTAGGCAATAGAGTGCCGTAACGTAAACTGTGGGTCTCGTCGGATTTATAGTGTAAGTGGACCGAGTTGGGGTACTGGCTCTATACTAAGCCAGATATGCTGGGCTTTTCTCTTAGGTCATATAGTTGTTCTCTAGTGGTGGTTTACGGCGTTTTACGGGCACGGAATTATCTTGCGATCAAGGCATGGCAGTTGCTCGAATAATTTAAACTAGGGCTGATGCGGCTGAGATGGTTAAATCTCGGGCACGACAAAACCTCCGTGCTAACCATTCATCGTTCCGACGAATCTGCAGGGAGGTTGGTGTTGCAGTTGGCCAGTGCGGGCCTGATAGATCACCGTTGACTTGGCGATGAGCGGCACATTACGTGGGTTATTCCGGCCTGTCAACAGGTTTCTTGAAAGAAAGCGCCATTGGTCCTGACTGACTCGACGTCCTGAAGCCTGCCCAAGTCAAGCAGGGCAGGATGCAGATGAAGCACGCGAAGACTGCTGGTGTTCGAGTTCACGCTGCTACCTGTGTGGGAGGGGCCGTTCCGAAGTGTCACAAATGCTGTCGCAACCCCTGTCACAACCCCTGTCACAAATCGTTGCCATGGACCTGTTGCGGTGAGTAGGATGAGACACCCTTACTCCTTGTCGATCCCGGCTACGCAAAGCGTATCTCGCGCGTCTCACCCATCAGCAAGGGTGCATTCGCCTCAGTCACCCCGCGAATGTAATCCCACAGCAAGGTAATGCGCTTCAACTTGCGCAGATCCTCCCGGCAGTACATCCAGAATTGCCGCGTCACCTCGATCTCCTCCGGCAGCACCGTCACCAGGCGCGGGTCCTGCGCTGCCAAAAAGCAGGGCAATATCGCCAAGCCACGCCCCTGCAACGCCGCCGTGTACTGGGCGATGACACTGGTGCTGCGCAAATGTGCATTGGCATGGGGGATCAGGTTGGCCAGGTACAGCAGTTCCGAACTGAACGCCAGGTCATCCACATAGCTGATGAACGGATGCCCCACCAGGTCGCTCACCTGGCGAATCGGCGCATGGCTGTCGAGGTAGCCCTGGGTCGCATACAGCCGCAGCCGGTAGTCGCACAGCTTGCAGCACACATAAGGCCCATGCTCGGGCCGCTCCAGGGCGATGACGATGTCCGCCTCGCGCTTGGACAGGCTGATGAAGTGCGGCAGCGGCAAGATATCCACCGAAATCGCCGGGTAGGCATCGACGAAATGGCTCAGTTGCGGGGTGACGAAGAAACTGCCGAAGCCCTCGGTGCAACCCATGCGCACATGCCCCGACAGCGCCACGCCGGAGCCTGAGACCTGCTCGCAGGCCATGTGCAAGGTGCTCTCGATCGACTCCGCATAGCCCAGCAGGCGCTGCCCTTCGGCAGTCAGGACGAAGCCGTTGGTGCGTGACTTCTCGAACAGCAGCGTACCCAACGCCCCCTCCAGCGAACTGATGCGTCGCGACACCGTGGTGTAGTCGACGGCCAGGCGTTTGGCCGCGCTGCTGGCTCTGCGCGTGCGCGCTACTTCAAGGAAGAACTTCAGGTCGTCCCAGTTCAGCGAACTGAGGGAGGTCAGGTCTTTTTGCATGTTGATCCGGTTTTTTTGTGCGTTCTTGTTGGATGTTTGCACATCTATACTCGAAAAAAGCCCCAAGGCGCCACCTTGTGTTTGCCCGGCGCTGGCGATCTCGTCCTGACAATAATTCCAAGGAGAACGCAGATGAACGCACCACAATCCCCTGACAAGACCAAGGTCGAGCAGGTCAAGCTGCTGATCGACGGCCAGTGGGTCGAGTCGAAAACCAGCGAATGGCGCGATATCGTCAACCCCGCCACCCAAGAGGTGCTGGCGCGGGTACCGTTCGCCACCGTCGAAGAAGTGGACGCCGCCGTGGCTGCAGGCCAGCGCGCCTTCAAGACCTGGCGTGACACCCCGATCGGTGCACGCATGCGCATCATGCTCAAGCTGCAGGCGCTGATCCGCGAACACACCAAGCGCATCGCCCAGGTGCTCAGCGCCGAGCAGGGCAAGACCCTTGCCGACGCCGAAGGCGACATCTTCCGCGGCCTGGAGGTGGTCGAGCACGCGGCCTCCATCGGCACCCTGCAGATGGGCGAATTTGCCGAGAACGTCGCCGGTGGCGTTGATACCTACACCCTGCGCCAGCCGATCGGCGTGTGCGCTGGCATTACTCCGTTCAACTTCCCGGCGATGATCCCGCTGTGGATGTTCCCGATGGCCATCGTTTGCGGCAACACCTTCGTCCTCAAACCTTCCGAGCAAGACCCGCTGTCGACCATGCTGCTGGTGGAGCTGGCGCTGGAAGCCGGTGTGCCGGCGGGCGTGCTCAACGTGGTACACGGTGGCAAGCAAGTGGTGGATGCGATCTGCACCCATCAGGACATCAAGGCGATTTCCTTCGTTGGCTCCACTGAAGTCGGTACCCACGTGTACAACCTGGCCAGCCAGCACGGCAAGCGTGTGCAGTCGATGATGGGCGCGAAGAACCACGCAGTGGTGCTGCCTGACGCCAACCGCACGCAAACCGTCAACGCCCTGGTCGGTGCCGCCTTTGGCGCAGCCGGCCAGCGCTGCATGGCCACTTCGGTGGCAGTGCTGGTGGGCAAGGCGCGTGATTGGCTGCCGGACATCAAGGACGCAGCAAGCAAGCTTAAGGTCAACGCCGGTTGCGAACCGGGCACCGATGTCGGCCCGGTGGTTTCCAAGCGTGCCAAGGAGCGTGTGCTGGGCCTGATCGAAAGCGGTATCCAGGAAGGCGCCAAACTCGAACTCGATGGCCGTGGCGTGAAGGTGCCGGGTTACGAGCAAGGCAACTTCGTCGGCCCGACCCTGTTCTCCGGGGTGAAGACCGACATGCAGGTGTACACCCAGGAAATCTTCGGCCCGGTGCTGGTGACCCTGGAAGTCGACACCCTCGACGAAGCCATCGCCCTGGTCAACGCCAACCCCTTCGGCAATGGCACCGGCCTGTTCACCCAAAGCGGCGCGGCGGCGCGCAAGTTCCAGAGCGAGATCGACATTGGCCAGGTCGGCATCAACATCCCGATCCCGGTACCGGTGCCGTTCTTTAGCTTCACAGGCTCCCGCGGCTCCAAGCTCGGCGACCTCGGCCCGTACGGCAAGCAAGTGGTGCAGTTCTACACTCAGACCAAGACGGTCACCGCCCGCTGGTTCGATGACGACAGCGTCAATGACGGTGTGAACACCACCATCAGCCTGCGCTAAGGAGTAAGCCATGCGTATCGCATTCATCGGTCTGGGCAACATGGGCGCACCCATGGCCCGCAACCTGATCAAGGCCGGCCACCAGCTGAACCTGTTCGATCTGAACAAGGCCGTGCTGGCCGAGCTTGCCGAGCTGGGCGGGCAGGTTAGCGCCTCGCCCCGGGACGCGGCGGCCAGCAGCGAGCTGGTGATCACCATGCTGCCAGCGGCGGCCCATGTGCGCGCCGTGTACCTCAACGAAGACGATGGTGTGCTGGCGGGCATTCGCGCGGGCACGCCAACCCTGGATTGCAGCACCATCGACCCGCAAACTGCGCGTGATGTGTCCAAGGCCGCTGCGGCCAAGGGTGTGGACATGGGTGATGCGCCAGTGTCCGGTGGTACCGGCGGCGCGGCGGCGGGCACGCTGACCTTCATGGTCGGTGCCAGCAACGAACTCTTCGCCACCCTCGAGCCGGTGCTCAAGCAGATGGGCCGCAACATCGTGCACTGTGGTGAAGTGGGTACCGGGCAGATCGCCAAGATCTGCAACAACCTGCTGCTGGGCATCTCGATGGTCGGCGTGTCCGAGGCCATGGCCCTGGGCAATGCGCTGGGCATCGATACCAAGGTGCTGGCGGGGATCATCAACAGCTCGACCGGGCGCTGCTGGAGTTCCGACACCTACAACCCGTGGCCGGGCATCATCGAAACTGCCCCCGCCTCGCGTGGCTACACCGGTGGGTTTGGCGCCGAACTGATGCTCAAGGACCTGGGGCTGGCCACCGAGGCTGCGCGTCAGGCGCACCAGCCGGTGATTTTGGGTGCCGTGGCCCAGCAGCTGTATCAGGCGATGAGCCTGCGCGGTGATGGCGGCAAGGACTTCTCGGCGATCGTCGAGGGTTACCTCAAGAAGGATTGACGAGCGAGGACTTTATCGCGGGCCGGGCGGCCTTCCCTCTGTAACTGCGCACCAGAGGGGAGGGCACCCGCCCCGCGATGTTTTTTGAGCATTATTTAGGTAAGGGGGGTAAGTAATGCATGAAAACTCCCAAACCAAAAAAAGCGATAGACAATATCAAAAGCGAGGCGCCTATGAAGATTAGTAGGCTCTTGACTCTTGAAGGAAGATTGTTTATTTCATTGATGTCAATGAGGTTTTTTCGTGCATAAATTTTAGGAGTGAGCAGAATGAATGATATATGCGTTAGTCGAAAGATTTTTCCCATCAAGCCAGCATGTAGCCAGAGTTTTTTTTCGCCGGTTATTGCGTTACAATTTAATAGAAATCCTTCAATGTAATCAATTTTGCGATGAGCAATATAGATTGTTAATGCCAGGTTCAAGAAAAGTAAAGTTGTAACTGTCATGCTGTAGACTAAAAAAATCCAGTGCATGATTGTCATTTTTCTACTGCCTCGTATAGAAGTTCCCCA
The DNA here is from genome assembly GCF_001320205.1 of Pseudomonas sp. NBRC 111123. Taxonomy (NCBI): domain Bacteria; kingdom Pseudomonadati; phylum Pseudomonadota; class Gammaproteobacteria; order Pseudomonadales; family Pseudomonadaceae; genus Pseudomonas; species Pseudomonas sp. NBRC 111123. The sequence continues at coordinate 31,998 of NZ_BCAZ01000037.1, read as the reverse complement.
GCCCAGGCGCCTGCTTCATTCCCAAGTTTTCCGCCTGCCATTCCCCCCACGGTACCCCCGAATATCCCACAAGCGAGTGCTCCGGTTCCACCTGTCGCTACGCCAAACACCACGCTGCAAGCAGCACCAAGAAGAAGCTTGCCACTGGATGCCCCAGCAGCAGTACCAACCAAGCCCAAGGTTAATGAACTAACCTCGACATACTGCGCCTTTTTGCATTCGTCCTTGCGTCCGAGCGTACAGGCTTTATGTATCTCCAGTCCGGTAGCAGCGACATCTAACGCAATTCCGACATACGTTCCTTTCTTTATCAAGTTAGCAGCTGTCGCCACCCCTGATACTTTGTTGGCGTATCCGGCAATCTCGCCTGTATGTAAATAACTCTTTGTGGATATCCCTAGCGTCCTTTTGATCGAGCTTTTGTTCCTTAGACCGGAACCGTACGCAGCCAGCTTGTTCAACTGCTGATCCAACTTCATGAACAAGGCCGAACGCTTTGCATAGAACTGATCGCGGGCCGCCATCGTTCCTGACCCGAGATGCCGTTGATGCAACTTCTCGATTTCCATCAAGGTGGCTTCGATCGCTTTCAGGTGCTTGCTCCACCCTTCACTGACCACTCCAGCGCCCACGGACGCATGCGCGATCAGGCTTTTCAAAGTCTCGAAATTATCGAGGAAAAAGTTATCCACACCTTGGCCATTGCGCATCAGCCCAATGTGCGCAATTGTCGCCTGCCTCATCATCCAAGCTTCCTGGCTGGTGCAGGAGGCCGTGGTGGGGTCGCCGATGATGATAAGTTCACCGCTACGGACCACCGTATTGGCGATGTGTGAATTCAGCACATCAAACTTTTCCAGGGAATGACCGGTCAGCGCCAGGTCGGATTTCAGCCTGTGATAATTTTGCAGCTTGAGGTTGAGGTACGCGCGAGCTTCAGACATGGCAGCACCCTCACGCGTATTTTCTGTTGCCGATACGGTCCCAGCCCCCGGCGATACTACCGCCGCCACTGCCGTCGTGGCGGCGCTGCTGGGTGTAAGTGGTCTTGATCCGGCCGTAATTGAGCTGCACCACTTCTACTGGTACCCCCGTGTCCACGCTCTGCGAATACTCTGCGATGATCACTTCTTCAAGGATGATCTCGAAGTACCTGAGCTTGTCACCACCAGCACGGCAAAGGGCGAGCTTCACTTCTTTCAGATGCTGGCCTGTGCAACTGGCTTCCATCAGTTTGCAACTGGCACTGTCGAGGTACTTGGTGAAAGTGAAGTTGGTGACGGAGGTCCTGCCCGATGTTGCGCCACCTGCGGAACTGGCTGTGGCAGATGTACTTTGGCTGACACCAAAGTCGTAGCCCAGCACTTCAATCCATTTACTGTATTTTTCGTCCAGCGCTTCTCCTGGAATACTGTCGATCTGAATGTAGGCGTCGAATGCCATGCTTATCTCTCCTTGACATTGTTTTGAACAGGGAATATTGCCCGCTGACTTGGGCGATCAGTGCAGGCTAGGTCTGGGAGCGTGCGAGGGCAATACGCTAAGGGGCGGTGTGGAGCAATTCAGAAAGGGACTACAAGTAGAGGGATTTAAGCTGAGGGTATATGTCAGAAGCTGTTGCTGAGGTTCAATGGATTAATGGTTGATTTGCTATTTATGCGAGGTTCAACTCAGTGATGGCCCTGTAGGAAGTTTCGTGTTATCCACAGGGCCTGCATTACTCTGGCAAAAAATCAGGCAAAGACGAAGTACTTGCGCACGGTCTCGACCACTTCCCAGGTACCTTTCATCCCCGGTTCGATCACGAATACATCACCCGCTTTCAGGTGCTTCGGCGCTTCGCCTTCCGGGGTGATGATGCAGTAGCCATCGAGGAAGTGGCAGAACTCCCACTTCTCGTAGTTGACCTCGAACTTGCCCGGGGTGCAGATCCAGGTACCCATGATCTTGCTGCCGTCAGCCGACAGGTAGGCATTGAGGTTGACGGTGTGTGGATCGCCGCCGATGCGCTTCCACTTGGTGGCGTCCACGACCGGCGTCGGGCAGGTTTCGCGCAGGACGGTGATGAAATCGGACATGGCACAACTCCTGGTGACTGGCTGAATGACTGGTCACCATAGGGCCTACGGACGAGTCGCAGTTGCCTGGGCTCGACGTCCAGCTGCCTGCCCGCGCTATGCCAGGGCGTTGACCTCGACGGTGATGTGGGCCAGTTCCTCATGCACGCCCAGTGCCTGGCGAACACTGTCGGCGCTCAACGCTGCCTGGGTGGCCAGGCTGAGGATGCAGGCGTACTGGTCCTTGCCCACTCGCCACACGTGCAGGTCGGTGAGGGTGGCAGGCACAGGCAGCTCGGCGACCACCTCGCGAATCTCCTCGACCACTGGCGCATCCATCTCGGCATCCAGCAGGACGCGGCCGGTATCGCGCAGCAGGCCGCGAGCCCAGAGCGCCACCAGCAACGCACCGACCAGGCCCATCACCGGGTCGAGCCAGCTGGCGCCCCAGAACTTGCCGGCTAGAAGGGCGATGATCGCCAGTACCGACGTTGCGGCATCGGCGATCACGTGCAGGTAGGCCGAGCGCAGGTTCAGGTCGTGGTGGTAATGGCCATGGTCGTGATGATGGTCATGGTCATGGCCATGGCCATGGTGCTGATGATCGTGATCGTCGCGCAGCAGCCAGGCGCAGATCAGGTTTACGGCCAGACCGATGACCGCGATGAAGATTGCCTCGTCATAGTGGATCGGCCCCGGCGTCAGCAGGCGTTCGGCTGACTGGAAGGCCATCAGCCCGGCCACGCCGAGCAGCAGCAGGGCGCTGGAGTAGCCGCCTAGGATCTCGATCTTCCAGGTGCCGAAGGCGAAGCGTTGGTCCTTGGCATAACGACGGGCGGCAGCGTAGGCCAGCAGCGACAGACCCAGTGCCAGGGCATGCGAGCTCATGTGCCAGCCGTCGGCCAGCAGCGCCATGGAGTTGAAGAACCAGCCACCGGCGATTTCCGTCACCATCATGATCGCCGTCAGCCACACGGCCAGGCGTGTCTTGCGCTCGGCGCCGAGGTTGCTGGTGTGGAACTGGTGGCTGTGCTGCCAGCGGCCTGAGGTTTGCGTCGCCATGGTTTATCATGCTCCCGGAATGTCGAGAAATATACTATACCCCAGTATACCTAGCATGGTGTGAAAGCGAATGGCACATACGATCAAGAGCAAGAAGCAGCTGCTCACCCGCGTGCGCAAGATCAAAGGCCAGGCTGCCGCCCTGGAAACCGCGCTGGAGCAGGACAAGGACTGCCTGGCGATCCTCCAGCAGATCGCCGCCGTGCGTGGTGCGGTGAACGGGCTGATGACCGAAGTGATGGAAGGGCACATCCGCGAGCACCTGGTGGCGGAAGGGCTGAGTACTGAGGAACGGCAGGAAGAGGCGGACAAGGTGGCGGCGTTGCTGCGGTCTTATCTAAAGTGATACCCCTAGGGGGTATACGGTAGGAATGCAATTTTCCTACAGGGCTATAAGTAGAGACCTACTTGGTGGCCTGAACCATCCGCTGGTCGCCTGAAGTGTGCATGATGTGTACTGCGCTTCGTTTTGGTCAAATCGGTGTGTATCATACACATCGACTGCCGAAGGAAGGGCGTATGCGCAGTCGTGAAGTGATCCAGCTCATTGAGGCGGACGGGTGGTACGAGGTCGAGGTCAAGGGCAGCCATCACCAGTTCAGGCACCCGATGAAGAAGGGGAGGGTGACAGTACCTCATCCCAAGAGCGATCTTCCTAAAGGCACCGTACACAGCATCCTGAAGCAAGCTGGCTTGAAGCAGTCCAGTGGCTTCGATAGCTCGAACATCAGTGGAGACGCGCAATGAAATTCCCGGTCGTATTGCACAAGGACGCTGATTCGGATTATGGCGTGACCGTTCCCGACGTGCCTGGTTGCTTCTCTGCGGGCTCGACTGTCGCCCAAGCACTGGAGAACGTTCAAGAGGCGCTAGCGCTGCATTTTGAGGGATTGGTTGCTGATAACGAAGCGCTTCCTCAAGCGCAGGAAGTCGACGTCCATGTGGCGAATTCCGATTATGCTGGCGGGGTCTGGGCTGTCGTTGATTTCGATGTCACGCCTTACTTGGGGAAGGCCGTGCGGTTCAACGCAACATTGCCGGAAAACCTCCTTCAGCGGATCGATGAAAAAGTGAAGCGTGACCATCGGTATGCTTCTCGTTCTGGATTTCTCGCGTCGGCCGCTCTAAGAGAACTGGCGCTCGCACACTGAACGAATTCGTATTGCAACCAGTGCGGGAATCATGCCGGATGCAAGGTCAGCGCAATCCCTGTGGGAGCGGGTTCACCCGCGAATGCACGAGTACAGGCGACGACGAACCTTCAGGCCTTGATCAATCGCTCGACCAACCCTGCCGAATAGCCTGGTAACCCGGCGAAATCCCGCGCGCACAACAGCAACCGCCGGGTGGCCCAGTCCTCACGCAGCGCCACCCAGTGCATCGGCAGCACCCCCTGCCAGCGCTGCACCGATGCCAGCGGCACCACGCCGATACCGGCGCCACCGGCGACCATGCGAATTACCCCGTCAAACCCTTCGGCCCGCACCCGTACCTGCATGCGCTGGCCTTCGCGCAGAGCCTGTTCTTCCAGGTACAACGCCAAGGCACTGTTCGCCCCCAGGCCGACATGACCATGGGCAAGGCAGTCGACGAAGCTCGGTGCGGGCTCCGCGGCGAGGGGGTGACTCAGCGGCGTTACCAGCACCAGCGGATCATCGCGAAATGGCAAGGTCTGCAGATGCGCGCTGGGCGCTGCGGTGGAAATGATGCCCAGATCAGCCATGCCCTGGGTTATCGACTGCACGATACGCAGGCTCGGCAGCTCTTGCACGTCGATGCCGACCCCAGGGTTGTCGGCAAGGTAGCTGGCCAGCAGCTCCGGCAAGTACTCGGTCAACGCAGCGGTGTTGCACAGCAGCCGCACCTGCCCTTGCTGGCCCCTGGCATAGTGGGCCAGGTCGAACTGCAGGCGCTCGACCTGCTGGCCGATCTGCCGCGCATGTTGCAACAGCGCCTGCCCGGCGGGCGTCGGCTGCACGCCACGGCGATTGCGCTCAAGCAAGGGTATGCCGAGCGAGGCCTCCATGGCGCGGATGCGTGCACTGGCCGCAGGCAGCGACAGATGGCTGCGGCGGGCGCCGGCGGTGATGTTGCCGCACTCGGCGGTGTGCTGGAAAAGCCGGAGGTCGATCAGGTCGAAATGCATCTGCCTCTGTCCTGGCGAGAGTCTGGCTGAGTATAGGGCAGATTTTCAGTTCAATCGCTGCGCGCCATCATGGTGCCCATGGATACCTTGATCGCTTTCTACCAGAACATCGGCCCGGCATTGACGCTGCTGGTGGTCATCACCTTCCTGCTGGCTGGTGCCGTCAAAGGTGTGATCGGCCTCGGCCTGCCGACCATCGCCATGGGCCTGCTGGGGCTGGCTATGTCACCGGCGCAGGCTGCAGCGCTGTTGATCGTTCCCTCTACGCTCACCAACCTCTGGCAGCTCGCTGCCGGTGGGCATCTGCCGGCGCTGTTGCGAAGGCTCGGGCCGATGCTGGTGATGATTTTCGTCGGCACGTTGCTTGGCAGTGCCTGGCTGGGTATCAACAGCGGGCCGTGGGCAGTGCATGCGCTGGGGGCGGCGCTGGTGATCTATGCGCTGTACGGGCTGGCAGGCCCGGCCTTGCGCGTGGCACCGGAGCGGGAAGGGTGGTTGGGCCCGATTTGCGGGCTAGTGACAGGCCTGGTCACTGCGGCCACTGGCGTATTCGTGATGCCTGCGGTGCCTTACCTGCAGAGCCTGGGCCTTAGCCGCGACGAGATGATTCAGGCGCTGGGCCTGTCATTCACGGTCTCGACCCTCGCCCTGGCCGGTGGCCTGGCCGGGCAGGATGCGCTGGGTGGGCAAGCGCTGGGTGCTTCGCTGCTGATGCTGGCGCCGGCGCTGCTGGGCATGCTTGCCGGGCAGTGGCTGCGCCAACGCATCAGTGCAGCGCTGTTCAAGCGCTGCTTCTTCATCGGGCTGGCCGCGCTGGGCGGCCATTTGCTGATCAACGGTTAGCGGATGAGGCGCTGAGCATCACGATCGGCTGGATGTCGAAATCGCGCTCAAGGTAGTCCATGCGCTTTTCGAAGAACTCGACCATATGCGGCAGTGCCGAATGCACGTCCAGCGCCGCCTTGTCGGCCCACACCTCATAGAACACGAACAGGCTCGGGTCCTGCTGGTCGCGCAGCATGTGGTATTCGATGCAGCCAGGTTCCTGGCGGCTTGGCTCGACGTAGGCGCGGAACAGGGTTTCGAAGGCTTCGGCCATTTCCGGGCGGGTCTTGGCCTTGAGGATGAACGCGTGCTGCTCGCTCATGGATCGGTGCTCCCAAGTGATTGATGAATCGATTCTACGGCAATAATGCGTATCGAATTCTTGACTTGAGATCAATTGTATTTTGCCGCGCGCCTGCTGTATCCCGCGCTCGCGAGCCATTAAGGTGCCGGTCATTCCTTTATGACCCGAGGCCCAGCATGAAAAACATCCTACTGCTCAACGGCGGCAAACAGTTTGCCCACTCCGACGGCCGTCTCAACCTGACCCTGCACGACGCCGCGCTGGCCCACCTGGACCGTGCCGGTTTCGATGTACAGCAGACCTTCATCGACGGGGGCTACGACGTCCAGGCCGAAGTGGAGAAATTCCTCTGGGCCGATGTGATCATCTACCAGATGCCGGGCTGGTGGATGGGCGCGCCGTGGTCCGTGAAGAAGTACATCGACGAAGTTTTCACCGCCGGCCACGGCAGCCTTTATGCCAACGACGGCCGTACCCGTTCCGACCACTCGCAGAAGTACGGCAGCGGTGGCCTGGTGCACGGCAAGCAGTACATGCTGTCGCTGACCTGGAATGCACCGCAGCAGGCGTTCGATGACCCGACCGACTTCTTCGAGGGCAAAGGTGTGGATGCGGTGTACTTCCCGTTCCACAAGGCCAACCAGTTCCTGGGCATGACCGGCCTGCCCACCTTCCTGGCGGTGGATGTAATGAAGCGCCCGGATGTACCGGCGGCGTTGGCGGCTTATGAGGCGCATCTGGACAACGTGTTCGGCAAGGCTATCTAATCCCTGCATGGTTCACGCACAGGCGCTCACGTGAAAACCCGATCCGAAGAACTCCAGGTATTCGTCGCCGTCATTGATTGCGGTTCGATCTCCGCTGCCGCCGAGCAGATGGGCCAGACCCCATCGGCGGTCAGCCGCACGCTGTCGCGCCTGGAGGCCAAACTCGGCACCACCCTGGTCAACCGCACCACCCGGCGCATGGACCTCACCGAAGAAGGCCGCTTCTTCCTCGAACGTTCGCGCCGGGTGCTGGAACAGATGGACGAGATGGAAGAGCGCCTGTCGATGAACCGCCAGACCCCATCCGGGCGTTTGCGCATCAACGCCGCCGCGCCGTTCATGCTGCACGCCATCCTGCCGTGGATCGGCGAGTTCCGTCGCCAGTACCCCGGCATCGAGCTGGAGCTCAACACCGACGACCTGATCATCGACCTGCTGGAGCAGAGTACCGATGTGGCCATCCGCATTGGTGATCTCGCCGACTCCAGCCTGCATGCCCGCTCGCTTGGCTGCAGCCCAGTACAGGTGCTGGCGAGCCCGGAATACCTGGAGCAACACGGCACACCGGAGAAGGTCGAGGACCTGAACAACCATTGCCTGCTCGGCTTCAGCCAACCTGAGTCGCTCAACCAGTGGCCGCTGCGTCATGCTCAGGGTGACCGCTGGAGCATCCGCCCGGCATTGATCGCCTCCAGCGGCGAGACCCTGCGCCAATTGGCGCTGGCCGGGGAGGGCATCGTTGCGCTGTCGCACTTCATGACCCACGAGGACATCCGCGCCGGCCGCCTCAAGGTGCTGTTGAGCGAGGCCAGCAACAGCTACCGCCAGCCGATCCACGCGGTGTATTACCGCAACACGCAGTTGGCCCTGCGTATCCAGTGCTTCCTCGACTTCATCCAGCGCAAGCTGGCGATGTACGCCTGCTGAGTTGCCTGAACGCGACAGTTACTGTCCACAGGCGGCGAAACGTCCTCTGTTTGATTGCACAGTCGAAACGCTTCGGCCTTACTGACTGCTCAACAAAAACAACACCAAGGAAGTGTCATGCGTATTGTCCCGTTTCAGTACCTGGCTCTGGCAGCCGCGATCCTGAGCTGTTCCTCGACTTATGCCGCCACGTTGGAAGGTGGCGCCGTAGCTGCGCCCGATCAATATGGTGCACAGGTAGCCGCCGACATTCTCAAGAAGGGCGGCAACGCCGTGGATGCTGCGGTAGCGACGGCGTTCACCCTGGCGGTGACCTACCCCGAGGCGGGCAACATCGGTGGCGGTGGCTTCATGACCCTGTTCGTCGACGGCAAGCCGTACTTCCTCGACTACCGCGAGGTGGCGCCCAAGGCTGCCACGCGCAACATGTACCTGGACGACAAGGGCGAAGTGATCGAAAACCTGAGCCTGGTCGGCGTGCGTGCCGCGGGTGTGCCCGGCACGGTGATGGGCCTGTGGGAGGCCCACCAGAAATTCGGCAAGCTGCCCTGGAGCGAGCTGCTGACCCCGGCCATCGGTTATGCGAAGAATGGCTTCAAGGTCGCCGAAAAGCAGTACCAGTATCGCAACGATGCCCAAGGCATGTTCAAGACGGCGACCAACTTCAACGACTACTTCGGCAACATGAAGGTCGGTGAGCTGTTCAAGCAGCCGGAAATGGCCCAGACCCTTGAGCGCATCGCCGACAAAGGCGTGAGCGAGTTCTACCAGGGCAAGACGGCCGACCTGCTGGTGGCGCAGATGCAGGCCGACAAGGGCCTGATCACCAAGGACGACCTCAAGGACTACAAGGCCGTGTGGCGCGAGCCAATGGCCCTGAGCTGGCGAGGTAACGTGGTCTACACCGCGCCACCGCCAAGCTCCGGCGGTGTGGCCCTGGCCCAGCTGCTGGGCATCAAGGAAGACCGCGCAGCGGACTTCAAGGGCGTGGCGCATAACTCGGCGCAGTACATCCACCTGCTGGCGGAGATCGAAAAACGTGTGTTCGCCGACCGTGCCGACTACCTCGGTGACCCGGCCTTCACCAAGGTGCCGGTCGACCAACTGGTAGCCAAGGACTACCTGGCCAAGCGTGCTGCGCAGGTCAACCCGAAAGCCATTTCAGAGACTGACAAGGTCAAGCCAGGGCTGGAACCGCACCAGACCACGCACTTCTCGATCGTCGACAAGCAGGGCAACGCGGTCAGCAACACCTACACCCTCAACCTCGATTACGGCAGCGGCGTGGTGGTCAAGGGTGCAGGCTTCCTGCTCAACGACGAGATGGACGACTTCAGCGCCAAACCGGGCGCAGCGAATGCATTTGGGGTGGTCGGTGGCGACGCCAACGCCATCGAACCGGGCAAGCGCATGCTGTCGTCGATGAGCCCGAGCCTGATGACCCGCGACGGTAAGGTCGAGCTGGTGATCGGCACCCCGGGCGGGTCGCGGATCTTTACCTCGATCTTCCAGGTGATGAACAACCTGTACGACTACGGCATGCCGCTTGAGAAGGCCGTGGCGGCGCAGCGTGTGCATCATCAATTACTGCCCAAGGACACCATCTACTTCGACAGCTATGCGCCGCTGACCGGGCCAGTGGCTGATGAGCTGAAGAAGATGGGCTATGTGCTGGAGGACCAGGGTTGGGAGATGGGCGATATCCAGGCGATCCGCGTCAATGGGGCGCAGCTTGAGACCGCTTCGGATCCGCGTGGGCGTGGGGTAGGGATGATCGTCAAGTAATGACATTCGAGATTGCCGGGGCGCCGGACCGGTCGGATAGGGCCGCAAAGCGGCCCCGTGCTCTTGAGGTCAGACGCGGAACTGGCTGACCAACATCTGCAGATGCCCACCCAGGCGCGCCAGTTCGACGCTGGACGCCGCTGTCTCGTCGCTGGCAGCGGCCGTCTGCTCCGATACATCCCTTACATTCAGAATGCTGCGGCTGATCTCTTCAGCCACCGCACTCTGCTGCTCGGCCGCCGCAGCGATCTGCTGGTTCATCGACTGGATGCTCGACACCGTGCTGGTGATGTTCTCCAGCGAAGTCCCGGCCTTGCGCGCCAGCTCCACACTGCTGTCGGTCAGCGTGCGGCTGCCCTGCATGGCATTGGCCACTTGCTGGGTACCGTGCTGCAGGCTGGCTACCAGCTCTTCGATCTCTTCGGTGGACTTCTGTGTGCGCTGGGCCAGGCCACGCACTTCATCGGCCACTACCGCAAAGCCACGGCCGGCCTCACCGGCACGGGCTGCCTCGATCGCGGCGTTCAGTGCCAGCAGGTTGGTCTGCTCGGCGACCGACTTGATCACGTCCATCACGCTGCCGATCTTCTGGCTTTCCTGCTGCAGCAGGTTCATGGCCTCGGTGGAGCGGTGCACTTCTTCGGCCAGGCGCTCGATCTGGCTGATCGCCTCGCCTACTACGCGGTCACCGGCACGGGCCTCGTCGTCGGCACCGGTGGCTGCGTGCGACGCTTGCTCAGCGTTGCGCGCCACTTCCTGAACTGTGGCGGCCATTTCGTGCATGGCGGTGGCCACCTGGTCGGTCTCGACTTTCTGGCTGTTGGCGCCAGCGCTGGTCTGCTCGGTTACCGCCGACAGCTCTTCGGCGGCACTGGCGATCTGGGTGACGCCGTCACGGATGCCGCTGATCAGGTCGCGCAGGGTGGTGCCCATGCGCGCGATGCCTTGTTGCAGTACACCAATCTCGTCGCGGCGGGTGACGCGCAGGTCGTGGGTCAGGTCGCCAGCGGCGATGCGTTCGACAGCTTGCAAGGTCTCGCGCAGTGGGCGGGTGATCTGGCGGGTGATGACAACCGCGGCGATCACGCCAGCCAGCAGCGCCAACAGTGTGGCGATGGTCTGCAGGCTGCGTGCCTGGGCGCTTTCGACGTCGCGGCGGTCAATCTGGATCTTGTACAGCGCGTCGCTGCGCTTGACGATGTCGGCACCCTCCACAGTCATTTCCGCACGGGCTACGTTAATGGCGGCGACCGCATCGCGGAACTGGCGCACGGCATCGCGGTAGGCCAGTACCGCCTGTTCGAACTGCTGAACACGGGGTGCCTCGGCCGGTAGCTGGCGCTTGAGGCTGTCGATGTCGGCCAGCGAACCTTCCAGTTGGCGCAGGGCGGCCTGCTCGTTGGCGGTGCTGTTGTCGGCAATGTAGCCGCGCACATCGACGCGCACCTGCAACAGTTGTTGGCGCGCCTTGCTGATCAGCTGGTACTGGGCCAGGCGCACGCTGTCAGCCTCGGGGCGGGACATGACGTCCTGGCTGAGCGTTTCCATCGCTTCATCGGCCTTGGCCGCCGACACGTTCATCGCATCGCGGGCGGCCAGCGAACTCTTGTAGCCGGCGCGCATCTTGTTCAGCGATACCTTGTATTCGCTGATGGTCTGCCCCAGCTCCTTGAGCAGCTCGACGTTGGCCGGGCTGGTGAAGGTGCTGACCAGGTATTCCTGCTGCTTGCTGAAGGCGTCGAGCTTGGCCTGTGTGTTGGCGGCGGCGGCATCATCGCCGTTGGCGATCATGTATTGCAGGCGCGCTACGCGCAGGTCGGTCAGGTCCTTGTTGAGCTGGCCGATGTCGCCCATCCAGTTGCTGCGGTCGATCAGGCTGCCCAGGCTGGTCCAGCCGGTCAGGGCCAGCAGGCCGGTAAGAAACAGCACCAGGCCGAAGCCCAGGCCGAGTTTGAGGTTGACGCTGATGTTGGCGAACCAGCTGTTCATGCACGCTCTCCAGAAAATTCATTCGCTCACTTGATCATCGATCGCAGGGCGTTGTTGTTCTGGGGCCTGCTGATTCGTGCAGGTGTTATCGGCACGACGAAGGGAAAGCTGAATCGCTTTTTCAGCTGATTTGTAACTTTGGTGATCGCAGGCGGCTGTGCAGCCCATCGCCGGCAAGCGCGGCGCCTACATCGATCAAACGGGGAGCCGCGCTTGCCGGCGATGGGCCGCAAAGCGGCCCCAAGATCTCAAAGGCTACGCGCGCTGAAGGTATCGCAGCTGTTCACATTACCCTGGGCAAACCCGGCCTTGAACCAGCGCACCCGCTGCGCCGAGGTGCCATGGGTGAACGAGTCGGGTACTACGCGCCCCTGGCCTTGCTGCTGCAGCCGGTCATCGCCAATGGCATTGGCCGCATTCAGCGCTTCTTCTACATCGCCAGGTTCCAGCCAGTTCAGCCGTTTCTGCGCCTGATACGCCCACACCCCGGCCAGGCAGTCAGCCTGAAGCTCCTGGCGCACCAGCAGGCCATTGTCGCCCTCCATGCGCTGGCCGCCGCGCCGTGCGGCATCGACCTTGGCCGACACACCAAGCAAGGTCTGCACGTGGTGGCCGATCTCGTGGGCGATCACGTAAGCCTGGGCGAAATCACCCGCTGCGGCGAAGCGGTTTTCCATCTCGCGGAAGAACGACATGTCCAGGTAGACACGTTGGTCCGCCGGGCAGTAGAAAGGCCCGACCGCCGCGGAAGCGAACCCGCAGGCGGAGTTCACCTGGCCGCTGAACAGCACCAGCTTGGGATCGCGGTATTGCTTGCCTGCCTGGGCAAACAGGGCCTTCCAGGTATCCTCGGTGTCACCCAGGATCGAGGCGACGAACTGCGCCTGCTCGTCATTGGCCGGCGGCGCCTTGCCGCCTGCGCCAGCCGGCGCTGCCTGATGTTGCTGCTGGTCCATCTGCCCTGTGAGCTGGCCGAGGATCTGCAGTGGGTCCTGGCCGGTGAGCCAGCCGATGCCAACGATCAGCAATATCGCCCCCAGCCCCAGCCCCTTGCCGCCGCCAAAGCGCATGCCGCCGCCACCGCCACCTTCGCCACGGGCATCGACCACGTTGTCGCTGCGCCGGCCTTTTCGCCATTCCATGAAGTGCTCTCCAGAGCGTGAAACATGGGGATAAAGATTAGTTCACCCCAGCCAAAGGTACTAATGCATAACCATTTGGTTATGTATTGGGTGGCTGATTTCAATATTCATCTGGCCCGACCTATCTGAAACTGCAAGTCCGCCTGCCGTGTACAGGCGTTTTCATAATTCCAAGAGAGGAATCCGGCATGCCCGCCCAGGACAACAGCCGCTTCGTGATCCGTGATCGCAACTGGCACCCCAAGGCCCTGACGCCTGACTACAAGACGTCCGTTGCCCGCTCGCCGCGCCAGGCACTGGTCAGTATCCCGCAGTCGATCAGCGAAACCACCGGCCCGGACTTTTCCCACCTGGGCTTCGGGGCCCACGACCATGACCTGCTGCTGAACTTCAACAACGGCGGCCTGCCGATCGGCGAGCGCATCATCGTTGCCGGCCGCGTCGTCGACCAGTACGGCAAGCCGGTACCGAATACCCTGGTGGAGATGTGGCAAGCCAATGCCGGCGGCCGTTATCGCCACAAGAACGACCGCTACCTGGCGCCGCTGGACCCGAATTTCGGTGGTGTCGGCCGCTGCCTGACCGACCGCGACGGTTACTACTGTTTCCGCACCATCAAGCCGGGCCCATACCCATGGCGCAATGGCCCGAACGACTGGCGCCCGGCGCACATCCACTTCGCCATCAGCGGCCCGTCGATCGCCACCAAGCTGATCACCCAGCTGTATTTCGAGGGCGACCCGCTGATCCCGATGTGCCCGATCGTCAAGTCGATCGCCAACCCCGAAGCGGTGCAGCAGTTGATTGCCAAGCTCGACATGAGCAACGCCAACCCGATGGACTGCCTGGCGTATCGCTTCGACATCGTGCTGCGCGGCCAGCGCAAGACCCACTTCGAAAACTGCTGAGGACCCCGCCATGCCTATCGAACTGCTGCCGGAAACCCCCTCGCAGACCGCCGGCCCCTACGTGCACATCGGCCTGGCCCTGGAAGCGGCCGGCAACCCGACCCGCGACCAGGAAATCTGGAACCGCCTGGCCAAGCCGGACGCTGCTGGCGAGCACATCCTGCTGATCGGCCAGGTGTATGACGGCAACGGCCACCTGGTGCGTGATTCGTTCCTGGAACTGTGGCAGGCCGATGCCAATGGCCAGTACCAGGATGCCTACAACCTGGAAAACGCTTTCAACAGTTTCGGCCGCACCGCCACCACCTTCGATGCCGGCGAGTGGACCGTGCACACGGTCAAGCCAGGTGTGGTGAACAATGCCGCAGGCGTGCCGATGGCGCCGCACATCAACATCAGCCTGTTTGCCCGGGGGATCAACATCCACCTGCACACGCGCCTGTATTTCGATGACGAGGCCGAGGCCAACGCGAAGTGCCCGGTGCTCAACCTGATCGAGCAGCCGCAGCGCCGCGAAACCTTGATTGCCAAGCGTTGCGAGGTGGACGGGAAGACGGCGTATCGCTTCGATATCCGCATTCAAGGGGAAGGAGAGACGGTGTTCTTCGACTTCTGATACATACCCTTGGGGCTGCGTTGCAGCCCATCGCGGCGCAAGGCCGCTCCTACAGGAATATGCATTCCCCTGTAGGGGCGGCCTTGTGCTGCGAAAGGGCCGCACAGCGACCCCAGCGATTTATCAGTCAGCGCCGAACCAGCAGGACGCCACTTTCCATGTGGTGGGTATAGGGGAACTGGTCGAACAACGCACAACGCTCGATGCGGTGCGTGTCCTGCAACTGGGCAATGTTCGCCGCCAGCGTCTCCGGGTTGCACGAGATGTACAGGATCCGCTCGAAACGCCGGGTCAGCTCGCAGGTGTCCGGGTCCATGCCGGCACGCGGTGGGTCGACGAACACCGTGCCGAACGCGTAGCTTTTCAGGTCAATCCCTTCCAGCCGGCGGAACGGGCGCACGTCATTCAGCGCCTGGGTCAGCTCTTCCGCCGACAGGCGCACCAGCCGCACGTTATCCACAGCGTTCTCGTCGAGGTTGCTCAGCGCGGCATTGACCGAGGTCTTGCTGATCTCGGTGGCCAGTACCTGGCGCACGCGTGTGGCCAGCGGCAGGGTGAAGTTGCCGTTGCCGCAATACAGCTCCAGCAGGTCGTCCTCACGCTCGCCGATGGCCTCGAAGGCCCAGCTCAGCATCTTCTGGTTCACCGCGCCGTTGGGCTGGGTGAACGCACCTTCTGGCTGGCGGTAACTGAACACACGGCCGGCGACATCGAGCTTTTCCACCGCGTAATCGCGGCCGATCACCAGGCGTTTGCCCTTCGAGCGGCCAATCAGGCTCACGCCGAGGTCTTCGGCCAGCTGCCGGGCAGCCACTTCCCAGGCTTCGTCCAGCGGGCGGTGGTAGCACATCGTGACCATGGCATCGCCGGCCAGGGTGGTGAGGAACTCCACCTGGAACAGGCGGTTGCTCAGCGCTTCGCTGGCCTGCCAGGCGGCTTTCAGGCGCGGCATCAACGCATTGATGCGCTGGCTGGCGATGGGGAAGTCGTCGATCAGGATCGCCTTGTGCTTATCGCCTGGGGCGAACATCGCATAGTGGCGCTGGCCCTCTTCACGCCACAGGCGGAACTCGGCGCGCAGCCGGTAGTGCTCGCGCGGCGAGTCGAAAACGGCCGGTTCCGGCGCGCCAAAGGGCGCCAGCAACTCGCGCAGGCGGGCGACTTTGCCCTCAAGCTGGGTGTCGTAGGCGGTGGGATCGAAGACAGCACTCATGCGTTGAACCAGCCCAGCTTGATGACGAACAGGATGGAAAGGATCACCAGGGCCGGGTTCAGGTCGCGGTGGCGGCCAGAGATCAGCTTGACGGCGGTCCAGGAGATGAAGCCGAAGGCAATGCCGTTGGCGATCGAGTAGGTCAGCGGCATGGCCAGGGCGGTCACCACCACCGGGGCGGCTTCGGTAACGTCGTCCCAGTTGATTTCCGCCAGGCCCGAAGCCATGAGCACGGCAACGAACAGCAGCGCCGGGGCGGTGGCGAAGGCGGGCACGCTACCGGCCAGCGGGGCAAAGAACAGCGCCAGCAGGAAGAGGATGGCGACCACGATGGCGGTCAGGCCGGTGCGGCCCCCGGCGCTCACGCCAGCAGCGGATTCGATGTAGCTGGTGGTGGTCGAGGTGCCCAGCAGGGAACCGGCCATGGCTGCGGTGCTGTCGGCGATCAGGGCGCGGCCCATCTTTGGCATGTGGCCATCCTTGCCCATCAGGCCGGCGCGCTTGGCCACACCGATCAGGGTGCCGGAATTGTCGAACAGGTCGACGAACAGGAAGGCGAAGATCACGCTCACCAGGCCCACGTCGAGGGCACCCTTGATATCCAGCTGCAGGAAGGTCGGTGCCAGCGAAGGCGGCATGGATACCACGCCACCGAACGGGGTCACGCCCATTACGATCGAGGCGATGGTGACGGCGAGGATGCCGATCAGCACCGCGCCTCGCACCTTCAGCGACTCGAGGCCAACGATAAGGAAGAAGCCCAGGGTAGCGAGGATCGGTGCCGGCTGCTTGAGGTCGCCCAGGCCCACCAAGGTTGCCGGGTTATCGACGACGATGCCGGCATTATGCAGGGCAATGAACGCCAGGAACAGGCCGATACCCGCAGCAATCGCCGAGCGCAGGGGCAGCGGGATACTGTTCACGATCCATTCGCGAATGCGGAAGATCGACAGCAGGAAGAACATCACCGCCGAGAGGAACACCGCGCCCAGTGCCACCTGCCAGGTGTGGCCCATGTGCAGGACCACCGTATAGGTGAAGAACGCGTTCAGGCCCATGCCCGGCGCCAGGGCGATCGGGTAGTTGGCGATCAGGCCCATGGTGGTCGAACCGATGGCGGCGGCCAGGCAGGTGGCGACGAAGATCGCGCCTTTGTCCATGCCGGTCTCGCCGAGAATGCTCGGGTTGACGAACAGGATGTAGGCCATGGCCAGGAAGGTGGTGACGCCCGCAAGAATCTCGGTGCGCACATTGGTGTTGTGTGCTTTTAGTTGAAACAGCCTTTCCAGCATGCCCGCTCCCCAGGGCGCCCTCGCGCCGTGAATGTATCGACCCCATCAGCAAAGCACAGACCGTAGCGGATGCCGTGGTTTTGTGTGGGGCGGAAAAAAGCCGCGCATCATACCAGCATGCTCGGCGGGGGCCTATCGCCGTTGGGGAATGGGTTACCTCTAGCCTGTGCCGGCCTCTTCGCGGGTAAACCCGCGCCCACAGGGATATAGCAAGGGCGGCCCCCTGTGGGAGCGGGTTTACCCGCGAAGAGGCCAGCACAGGAGAGCGAATTATTCGTTGTGCAACCGGTCTCGCTTGGCCAGTGTGGGGAACAACTTTATCCACACCCCGGTCACCACCAGCGTGCCGACCCCCCCCATCACCACCGCCGGCACCGTGCCGAACCAGTGCGCCGTCACCCCGGACTCGAACTCGCCCAGCTGGTTCGACGCGCCGATGAACAACCCGTTGACCGCGCTCACCCGCCCGCGCATCTCGTCCGGCGTCTCCAGCTGCACGAAGGCGCCACGGATGACCATGCTGATCATGTCCGCCGCGCCCAGCACCACAAGCACTGCCAGCGAGAACCAGAACGAGGTCGACAGACCAAAGGCAATGGTCGCCACGCCGAACAGCCCGACGGCGGTGAACATGGTGCGGCCGACCTTGCGCTCCACCGGGAACCGCGCCAGCCATAGCGACATCAGCAGTGCCCCCACCGCTGGCGCCGAGCGCAGCAGGCCCAGGCCCCATGGGCCGGTAAGCAGGATGTCCTTGGCAAACACCGGCAGCAAGGCGGTGGCGCCACCGAGCAGCACGGCGAACAGATCCAGCGAGATGGCCCCGAGAATGTCGGGTCGGCTGCGGATGAAGCGGATCCCGGCCATCAGCGATTCGATACTGGTGCGGCCACGCTGAGGTACCTGCTGGCGCGAGTCGAGGCTGAGCATCAGCAGGCAGGCGATGGCGTACAGGGCGACAGTCGGGCCGTACACCCAGATGCTGCCAAATGCGTACAGGAAGCCCCCTACGGCCGGGGCGACGATAGTGGCGGCCTGGGTCGCCGAGGCCGAAGCGGCTACCGCGCGCGGGAACAGCCCGGCAGGTACCACGTTAGGCAGCAGCGCCTGGGTCGCCGGCATCTCGAACGAGCGGGTGGCACCGAGCAGGAAGGCCAGCACGAAAATCAGTTCGCGGCTGACGTTGTCGGTGGCGCTGCCCACGGCCAGCGCCAGGGCGATCAACCCCTGCAAGGTCTGGCACAGCGCCGCGACCTTGCGCCGGTCATAGCGATCGGCGACGTGCCCGGTGTGCAGCATGAACAACACCCGCGGAGCGAATTCGACCAGGCCCACCAGGCCCAGGTCGAGCACATTGCCGGTCAGCTGGTAGAGATGCCAGCCAATGGCCACGGTGAGCATCTGGAAGCCGCTGGCGGTGAACACCCGGGCCAGCCAGAAAGCGATGAACGGGCGGTGATGACGCAACAACTGCGGTGCGGAATCGGACATCGGAAACCTGTTGGCCTCGGCGCAGTAGAGGGGCCCGCAGCGTATCATCTGTTTGTAACAAACGGTTACTGTTTGCCGTGATCGGCACTTTTTCACGTTTCGCGAAAGAGGGTGGGGCAACCGGTCACGCGGCAAACAACCACACGGCCCGGCGGGCCATTCGGGGCTATGCTTCCTAGTAATCGTTGACTTGGATCAATCGTTCCAGATCTAACGAATTGGCCCTCGGGCCGGAATCCCTGCGATCGAACAGAACAATTCCAACGTGCCGCACTCGACTACCGTGGGGGCAGTGGGCGACGGGGCCACAAGCCCGGACGCCGGATTATCTGAAGAGGAAGCACCATGTTCGGAATAGAGGCCTTAGAGCTCGCCCGAATGCAGTTTGCCTTTACCGTGTCGTTCCACATCCTGTTCCCGGCCATCACCATCGGCCTGGCGAGCTACCTGGCAGTCCTCGAAGGCCTCTGGCTGCGGACCCACTACCAGGTCTACCGTGATCTCTACCACTTCTGGTCGAAAATCTTCGCCGTCAACTTTGGCATGGGCGTGGTCTCCG
Organism: Pseudomonas sp. NBRC 111123; assembly: GCF_001320205.1. Lineage (NCBI taxonomy): Bacteria > Pseudomonadati > Pseudomonadota > Gammaproteobacteria > Pseudomonadales > Pseudomonadaceae > Pseudomonas > Pseudomonas sp. NBRC 111123. The sequence goes on along the minus strand of NZ_BCAZ01000037.1, from coordinate 12,915 downwards.
GCCTGGTCATGGCTTACCAGTTCGGCACCAACTGGAGCCGGTTCTCGGACTTCGCCGGTGCCGTCACCGGCCCATTGTTGACGTATGAAGTGCTGACCGCCTTCTTCCTCGAGGCGGGCTTCCTTGGCGTCATGCTGTTCGGCTGGAACCGTGTCGGCCGTGGCCTGCACTTCTTTTCCACGGTGATGGTCGCGCTCGGCACCCTGGTCTCGACCTTCTGGATTCTGGCGTCCAACAGCTGGATGCAGACCCCTCAAGGCCACGAGATCATCGATGGCCGGGTGGTGCCAGTGGACTGGCTGGCGGTGGTGTTCAACCCATCGTTCCCCTATCGCCTGATGCACATGGCCACCGCCGCGTTCGTTTCCACGGCCTTCTTCGTCGGTGCCTCGGCGGCCTGGCACCTGCTGCGCGGGCGTGACAACCCGGCGGTGCGCAAGATGCTCTCGATGGCCATGTGGATGGCACTCATCGTCGCGCCGATCCAGGCGGTGATCGGTGACTTCCACGGCCTCAACACGCTCAAGCACCAGCCGGTGAAGATCGCTGCGATCGAAGGCCACTGGGAGAACGTGCCCGGTGAACCGACCCCGCTGATCTTGTTCGGCATCCCCGACATGAAGGCCGAAACCACCCGCTTCAAGATCGAGATCCCGGCGCTCGGCAGCCTGATCCTGACCCACAGCCTGGACAAACAGGTGCCGGCGATGAAGGAGTTCCCGCCTGAAGACCGGCCCAACTCGACCATCGTGTTCTGGTCGTTCCGGGTCATGGTCGGGCTCGGCTTCCTGATGATCTTCGTCGGCCTGTGGAGCCTGTGGCTGCGCAAGCGCGGCACACTCTACACCTCGCGGCCGTTCCTCTATGTGGCCCTGTGGATGGGCCCGTCTGGCCTGGTCGCGCTGCTCGCCGGCTGGTTCACCACCGAGATCGGCCGCCAGCCGTGGGTGGTGTATGGCCTGATGCGCACCGCCGATGGCGTGTCCAACCACAGTTATGCACAGCTCGGCTTCACCCTGGTGGCATTCGTGGTGGTGTACTTCGCCCTGTTCGGCACCGGCCTTGGCTACATGATGCGCCTGGTGCGCAAAGGGCCGCAGACGGGCGAGGGTGACGAGCACAACCCCGGAGGCCCTGGCACCACACGCACACCGGCGCGGCCGCTGTCTGCCGCTGATGATGGCCGTGAGGCCGAATCCGCCAGCCTGAGCAAGGGGAACTGAGCCATGGGTATCGACCTTCCGCTGATCTGGGCCGTGATCATCATCTTCGGCGTCATGATGTACGTGGTGATGGATGGCTTCGATCTGGGCATCGGCATGCTCTTCCCCTTCGTCAAGGGCGAGCGTGACCGCGATGTGATGATGAATACCGTTGCCCCCGTGTGGGACGGCAACGAAACCTGGCTGGTGCTGGGCGGCGCCGGGTTGTTCGGGGCGTTCCCGATGGCCTACGCCGTGGTGCTCGAAGCGTTGTACCTGCCGCTGATCCTGATGCTGATCGGCTTGATATTCCGTGGCGTGGCTTTCGAGTTCCGCTTCAAGGCCAAGGCCGACAAGCGTCACGTGTGGGACAAGGCGTTCATCGGTGGCTCACTGGTCGCCACCTTCTTTCAGGGCGTGGCGCTGGGGGCCTTCCTCGAAGGCTTCAAGGTAGTCGATCGGCATTTCGCCGGAGGCACCCTCGACTGGCTGACACCGTTCAGCCTGTTCTGCGGCCTTGGCTTGATCGTCGCCTACACCTTGCTGGGCTGCACCTGGCTGATCATGAAGACCGAGGGCGACTTGCAACTGAAGATGCACGACCTTGCCCGGCCGCTGGCGCTGGTACTGCTGGCAGTCATCGGCATCGTCAGCCTGTGGACCCCGATCGCTTATCCGCAGATTGCCGACCGCTGGTTCAGCATGCCCAACCTGTTCTGGTTCATGCCAGTGCCGCTGCTGGTCCTGGTGACCTTCTACGGTTTGCTCAAGGCGGTGGCACGCAATGCGCACTACACGCCATTCCTGCTCACCCTGGTATTGATCTTCCTGGGTTACAGCGGGCTGGGCATCAGCCTGTGGCCGAACATCATCCCGCCGTCGATCTCGATCTGGGAGGCCGCAGCGCCACCGCAGAGCCAGGGCTTCATGTTGGTGGGCACGTTGTTCATCCTGCCGTTCATCCTCATGTATACCTTCTGGAGCTACTACGTGTTCCGGGGCAAGGTGACCCATGAAGACGGCTATCACTAGGAGGGCGCCATGATGACCGGTAAACATGGCCTGGAAGAGAAGAAACCGCTGTGGCAGCGACTGGGTTGGCTGGTGCTGATCTGGGCGATGAGCGTGGCAGCGCTGGGCGTGGCGGCCTGGGTGATGAGGCTGTTCATGGGGGCAGCGGGCCTGACCACCCATTGATTCAGGCCTTCAGGGCCCTCTCGCCGGCTTGCCGGCGATTGGGCCCTGAACGTTCACTTGCGGGCTTTGAGGATCACGAACTTTGGCGTCGCCGCTACCTGCTCCACGCCACGGAACAACCGCGCCAGTTTGCTGTGATAGCCCAGGTGGCGATTACCGACGATGTAAAGTGCACCGCCCACCACCAGCGCCTCACGCGCCTGCTGGAACATGCGCCAGGCCAGGAAGTCACCCACCACCTGCTGCTGGTGGAACGGCGGGTTGCACAGCACCACATCCAGCGACTGTTTCTCCACCCCGGCCAGGCCATCACCCGGCATCACCGTTACCGGCCGCTCACCCAGGGCAGCCTGCCAGTTCTCCTGCGCCGATTGCACGGCCATGTACGATTCATCGACCAGGGTGAAGTGCGCGTCCGGGTTGGCCAGAGCGCTGGCAATGGCGAGCACGCCGTTGCCGCAGCCGAGGTCGGCAACGCGGGCGTTGCCCAGGTTGCGCGGCAAATGGGGGAGGAAGGCACGGGTGCCGATGTCCAGGCCCTCGCGGCAGAACACATTTGCATGGTTGAGCAGTTCAAGGGCCGGCGTATCGAGCAGATAGCGGGTCGGGTACGGCGACTTGGCAGCAGGGCGGTCGGCGACCGAGGCGGTCAGCAGGCGGGCCTTTTTCTGCGCCAGTGAGGCTTGCACCGGGCCGATGTACTTTTCCATCAGGTCGCCGGCCGCTCGCGGCAAGTGTTTGATCATGGCACCTGCAATCACCTGGGCGCCGGGTGCCAGGTGGCCTTGCAGGCGGATCAGTTGTTCTTCGAGCAGCGCCAAGGTCTTGGGCACGCGCACCAGCACGCGGTCGAACGGGCCTTGCCAGTGTTCGCTTGCCGGCACGAAGGGCACGCTGTCGAAGGCCTTGTCATTGCGTGCCAGGTTCTTCTCCAGGGCAATGCGCGCCAGGTGCGAATCGCCGCTGCTGACCACTTGCAGGTGCCCGGCCAGGCTGGCCGCCAGGGCGCCGAAACTGTCGTTGAGCACCAGCACGCGGCTGCCGGCTACCAAGCCCTGCGCGTGCAATTGCTCGAGCAGGTATTCATCGGCGGCATCGAAGGCCTGCAGCGGGTCGTTGGCCTGGTCCGGCTGTCGGATCAGGTCGAGTTCGGCGTAGGGGGTGGTCAACAGGGGCATGGCGTCTGGCTCGGGTACGGATCTGCCCACGGCGGTTCGCCACGAGCTTTGCTGCGCGATTCTACAGGGCTTTGCGCGACGCCGCAGGCCTGGCTAGTGTTCGATCAGGCCGCGCATCATGGCGGTGGCGATGGCACCGGCCTTGTTGGCGGCGTTGGTCTTGGTGATCACGCTGCGAATATGAAAGTTCACCGTACTCTGCGACAGCGACAGGATGCAGGCCACATCGGCTGCGGTCTTGCCGGCTGCCGACCACTTGAGCACTTCGATTTCGCGGTCGCTCATCTTCAGCGGCACACTGATTCTGGCCAAGTGATATTCACTGATGATCGCGTGCAGGGTGTGGCACAACCACTGCACCTTGCTGGCCTTGTCATACAGTTCGGCAATCTTCACTTCGCCCAGTGGCCGGCACACACTGACCTGGCTTTCGTTGTGCTGAAGGTCATGCAGGGATTGTGTCCAGCCATGGCGCAGGCCATGCGCGCAGGCTTGTTCGCGGTAGTGGGGCACGTCACGGTACAGTTCGTCGGTCCATAGCACCGGCATGGTCGAGGCGTGGCTACGGATAGCAGCAGCGTCCTGTTTGTAGAAGTCGTCGCGCTGATAACGCTCGATCCACTCGACGGGGTAGTTGCTGTAAAGGTACAAGTGGGGAGACTGGGCAGCGAGTTGAATGCGAAGCTTCAGGCCCATGAATTCCATGCCTAGGTCCTGGGCAAGGTGCACCGCAAGGTCGAACACCTTTTGCGGCGTGCTCTCGCTGACCAGCTTGTGAAGATGCTCATGGTTCCATTGAAACATCTCTCGACCTCCTCCCGTTTCTGGGATCCATTCCATTTGCTGCCGGGAGGAGTGTAGGAAAAGTCTGAGCGTTATGATGGGATTATTTGTAACAGCGGTTATGCGTTTATGACGTAACAATTGGGGCAGTAGGCTGTGCCCCTACACTCTTGCGGTTTTTATCCTGTCCGCTTTGCGCGACACTGGGCACACGCTATCGATGGAGCCCGTCATGACCGCCAGTGCCGACAAATTTACCTGCCAGACCCTGCTCGACGTCCAGCCGCTGACGCCGAACCTGTTCAGCCTGCGGGTTACGCGCGACCCAGGGTTTCGCTTTCGGGCCGGCCAGTTTGCCCGGCTGGGCGTGAGCAAGGCTGATGGCAGCGTGGTCTGGCGTGCCTACTCCATGGTCAGCGCCCCCCATGACGAATACCTCGACTTCTTTTCAATCGTAGTACCGGGTGGGGAGTTCACAAGTGAGCTGAGCCGTCTGGGAGAGGGCGATACCCTGTTGATCGACCGTCAGGCGTTCGGTTATCTGACCCTTGACCGCTTTGTCGGTGGCCGCGACCTGTGGCTGCTGGCCACCGGTACCGGCATTGCACCCTTCATGTCGATCCTGCAGGACTTCGAAGCCTGGGAGCGCTTCGACAACATAAAGCTGGTGTATTCGGTCCGTGAGGCGAAGGAGCTGGCGTATGTAGACGACATCGCCGGGTTGGAGCAGCGTGATTATCTGTCCGAATTTGCTGGCAAGCTGCAGTTCATTCCGGTGGTGACCCGTGAGCAGCACCCAGGGGCATTGAATGCGCGCATCACCACGCTGATCGAAAATGGCGAGCTGGAAAAGGCGGCAGGGCTGGAACTGTCGCCCGAGCATTCGCGGATCATGCTCTGTGGCAACCCGCAGATGATCGACGAGACACGCAAGGTGCTCAAAGCGCGTGACCTGCAACTGAGCCTGAGCAAGCGGCCGGGGCAGGTGGCGGTGGAAAACTACTGGTAATGCAGAGGGGCCGCGAAGCGGCCCCTGCTGTTTCAGGGCAGACGGTTCTGGTTCTGCGCCTTGAGCAGATCGCGGATCTCGGTCAGCAAGGTTTCCTGAGGCGTCGGCACCGGCGGAGTGGTGGGTGCAACGGCTTCTTCACGCTTGAGCTTGTTGATCGCTTTCACGCCCATGAAGATGGCGAAGGCGACGATGATGAAGTCGACCACGGTCTGGATGAACTTGCCGTAGGCCAGCACCACGGCCGGTACATCACCTTCAGCAGCCTTGAGGGTAATTGCCAGGTCGCTGAAGTCGACGCCGCCGATCAGCAGCCCCAGTGGTGGCATGACCACGTCCCCGACGAACGAGGAGACGATCTTGCCGAAGGCCGCGCCGATGATGATACCGACCGCCATGTCGACGACATTACCTTTGACCGCGAAGGCCTTGAACTCACTGAGCATGCCCATGTTTGATTCCTTGTAACAAATGGTGAGGTAAACGCAGTGTAAGCCACTCAAACGCTTCATGCGTTGGCTTCAGGGGTAGTGACTGCGGTTAGAACGAATAGTTTTGTCGCATCTCGACGCGTTCGAGACACGTCGCCCTCGGCTATGATGGCGGTTTTTTCCAGGAGACCCTGCCCCATGGCCAAGGCCAAGCGTTTGTATGGCTGCACCGAGTGCGGCGCGACCTTCCCCAAATGGGCCGGCCAGTGTGCCGACTGCGGGGCCTGGAACACCCTGGTCGAAACCATGATCGAAAGCGGCGGCGCGGCGGCCCCCAGCGGCCGCGCCGGCTGGACCGGGCAACAGGCGCAGATCAAGACCCTGGCCGAAGTCAGCGTCGAAGAAATCCCGCGCTTCACCACCAGCAGCACCGAACTCGACCGCGTACTCGGTGGTGGCCTGGTCGATGGCTCGGTGGTGCTGATCGGCGGTGACCCGGGGATCGGTAAATCGACCATCCTGCTGCAGACACTGTGCAACATCGCCGTGGGCCTGCCGGCGCTGTACGTCACCGGTGAGGAGTCGCAGCAACAGGTGGCCATGCGTTCGCGGCGCCTGGGCTTGCCCCAGGACCAGCTCAAGGTGATGACGGAGACCTGCATCGAAACCATCATCGCCACTGCGCGGGTAGAAAAGCCCCGGGTCATGGTGATCGACTCGATCCAGACCATCTTTACCGAGCAGTTGCAGTCCGCCCCTGGCGGTGTGGCCCAGGTGCGCGAAAGCACGGCCTTGCTGGTGCGTTATGCCAAGCAGAGCGGCACGGCGATCTTCCTGGTTGGCCACGTCACCAAGGAAGGCTCGCTGGCTGGGCCGCGGGTGCTGGAGCACATGGTCGATACCGTGCTGTATTTCGAGGGCGAGTCCGACGGCCGCCTGCGGCTGTTGCGGGCAGTGAAGAACCGCTTCGGCGCGGTCAACGAACTGGGCGTGTTCGGCATGACCGACCGTGGCCTGAAAGAGGTTTCCAACCCCTCTGCGATCTTCCTTAATCGCACCCAGGAAGAAGTGCCGGGGAGTGTGGTCATGGCCACCTGGGAAGGCACCCGGCCGATGCTGGTAGAGGTGCAGGCGCTGGTCGATGACAGCCACCTGGCCAACCCTCGGCGGGTCACCCTGGGCCTGGACCAGAACCGCCTGGCCATGCTGCTGGCGGTACTGCACCGCCATGGTGGCATTCCTACCCATGACCAGGACGTGTTTCTTAACGTGGTCGGTGGGGTGAAGGTGCTGGAGACGGCTTCGGACCTGGCGCTGCTGGCGGCGGTGATGTCCAGCCTGCGCAACCGGCCGTTGGCCCATGGGCTGCTGGTGTTTGGCGAGATTGGCTTGTCGGGCGAGGTGCGGCCAGTGCCCAGTGGCCAGGAGCGCTTGAAGGAAGCAGCCAAGCACGGCTTCAAGCGCGCCATCGTGCCCAAGGGCAATGCGCCGAAGGAGCCGCCAGCAGGGTTGCAGGTCATTGCAGTGACCCGGTTGGAGCAGGCTCTGGATGCGCTGTTCGAGTAAATGAAAAAGGGGAGCCGACGATGCGCATCGGCTCCCCCCACCTCACCGCTCAGTCAGCGGTCAATGCTCGGCAACAGCACTGCGCCTGGGCGCCTGGTTGCCGTGCTCGTCCAGCTCCATTACCGGCACTTCGTTGCCATCGGCATCGAACAGCTTGCCATCCTTGAAGTAGTCACCATCACGCAGGCACGAGATGTCCGAATACTGGATGGTGCGCTCGTAGGCTGCGGCGAATACCGACTGGTTCTCCGAGTTGCCCGTCTTGAAGTGGTTGAACAGCAGGTTCAGCAGGATGGCCATGATTGCCGCCGAGCTGATGCCGGAGTGGAAGATGGTCTCGAACCAGTTAGGGAACTGGTGGTAGAAGGTCGGCGCAGCGATCGGGATCATGCCGAAGCCCAGCGAGGCGGCGACGATGATCAGGTTGACGTTGTTCTTGTAATTGACCTTCGACAGGGTGCGGATGCCGCTGGCGGCCACGGTGCCGAACAGCACAATGCCCGCGCCACCCAGCACTGGAGTCGGTACGGCGGCAATCACCCGGCCCATCACTGGCAACAGGCCCAGCACCACCAGGATCACGCCACCGGTGGCCACCACATAGCGGCTCTTGACCCCGGTCACGGCCACCAGGCCGACGTTCTGGGCGAAGGCGCTCTGGGTGAACGAGCCGAAGATCGGCGCCAGAATGCTCGATGCCATGTCGGCCCGCAGGCCATTGCCCAGGCGCTTGGAGTCGACCTTGGTGTCGATGATCTCACCCACGGCGAGGATGTCGGCCGAGGTTTCCACCAAGGTCACCATGATCACGATGCACATCGACAGGATCGCGGCGATGTGGAATTCCGGCATGCCGAAGTGGAACGGGGTAGGGAAGGCGAACATCGAGCCTTGGCTGACCTTGCTGAAGTCGGTCATGCCCAGCGCCCAGGCGATCAGCGTGCCGATCACCATGGCCAGCAGAATCGACAGGCGCGAGATGGTCGCGCTGCCCAGCTTGCTCAGCACCAGCACGATGGCGAAGGTCAAGCCGGCCAGGCCGATGTTGGCCATGCTACCGAACTCCGGTGAGGCACTGTTGCCGCCCATCACCCAGCGCGCAGCGACCGGCATCAGGGTCAGGCCAATGGTGGTGATGACGATGCCGGTCACCAGCGGCGGGAAGAACTTGGTGATGCGCGAAAACACTGGGGTGATCAGGAAGCCGATCAACGAAGCCGCCATGACTGCGCCGAGCACGCCCGGCAAGCCGCCACCGCCCTCGCTGCTGAGGATGGCACCCATGGTCGCCACACCGGCGAACGATACGCCCTGTACCAGCGGCAGCTGGCAACCGAAGAACGGGATGCCCAGCGTCTGCAACAGGGTCGCCAGGCCACCGGCAAACAGCGAAGCGGCAATCAGCATGCCGATCTCGGCACCGTTGAGGCCGGCGGCCTGGCCCAGGATCAGGGGTACCGCGACGATCCCGCCATACATGGTCAGCACATGCTGCAGACCATAGGCCAGGTTGGCACCAAGCCCGAGGTTTTCATCCTCGGGGCGCTTGGCGGGAGACGTGCTAGGGGACGTAGTCATGGAGCAGGCTCTCTGTTTATTGTTGTGGCGTTACTGTAGACATTTCCTACAAATGATTGCTACATAAATTGTATACAATATTTTGATCGGAGCGCGGACAGCTAGCCTTGCAATGTGTGCAGGACGGCAATGCAGATCGCGTACCAAGTCGTCAGAGGCTGTATTAGAAGGGTGTGTACAAAGCGTCAATGCCCAGGCATAAAGCTGTCTGGGTAGACAAGAAACAATAGGTGGGGATGCTGTTAGCTAGCTAAGAGATTCCATTATTCGATGAGTTCGCGCAGCTCACGCATCATTTCGGTGCTGTCGGCTACGTTCAGTTCCACAAGACGGTGCAGGTGGGTCATCGATTCGACGTCTATATAGAGGCAGACGAAACCCAGGCGGGTTGCTTCTTCATGGCGTAATTCCACCTGCATCTGCACGCGCACATTGCGGTCGAGGTGGATGATCGCGTCGAAATCCTGGGTCAGGTCGGCATCCCAGGGCGAAGGGCATTCGATCAGCAGGCCCTTGAGCGACAGGTCCAGCAGCTTCACCGGCCAACGGCGATCGCCCTGGCGCAATTCGGTAGGGGCGTCGAAATCGATGCGCTGGAAACGGCGGCGTTCGTCGGCAGAAGTGGTCATGGCAGGCCCCTCGTCAGTTGCTCTGACTATAGACCAGCCATGGCCTCTTCTGCCTCATGACGAGCGACAAGGTGCCGTCTACGGGAGTCGCCCGGTCCCACCTTTAATTGGAGACGAAATTCAGGTCGACCACCTGATAGAAGGCTTTATCGGTCTCGGCAATTTCCCATACCCCAAGCAGCACATGATAACCGTCGCGCTCAGGCATCTTCAGGGTGTGCTTGGTCGGTTGCTCCGGCCACATTTCTTCGTCCGAGTAGCTCCAATAAGGTTGTCTATCATTGAGGAAGGTGGCGAAGGGTTCAGGTTCGAACTGTGCACGCGACAGCGGCTGCGTCGAGTCCCATCCGGCTTTGGTAATGAAGTAGTTGAAACGGCGGTACTTGTGGCGCGCACTGAAGCTCCACACGAACTCCAGCGGAGTGCCGCTGGTCACATCATGCTTGTCCCAGGCCACATCTGTGCGGTCCAGGTAGGCAGCGCCCGGCCTTTCGCCGCTGGCAATCTTGCCATCGACCGGTGGCGCAATATTCTTCACGTCGTCTTTGGCATAGGGATCGGCCAGCCCGCCCGTGGTCTTCGGGAAGAATTTGCCGCTTTCGATGCCGTTGTGAAGATTTCCCTCAATAAGGTGTTTTTCCTCTGCGAAGGTCGCTCGGGACTTGGGCGTTGAGATCGAGCCATGGGTGGGTTCGATTGGGCCTGAGTCACGCGTGGATTTACTCTTATCCTGAGTCATCGTTACTCCCTGCTGGTTATCCTATGATCGACGCACGGTTCGAGCTTTTGCGTACTCGATCCTGTGAGTCATTCCGTGACAACTGGTTTGCGTGATCATTGAATGCGTGGGGGGCCTTCCTGCGCAACTGGCAGAAATGACAGGTCAGCCCAACTGAACTTCTGCGGGTAGTAGCGTGCTAGAGCGCGTGCTGGTCAGTGGCTGAGTGCCAAATCGGGATGGTAAAGCCGTCAAGCAGGCCCTAGACTCAAGGGGATGTCTATTCCAACCACTTAGCTGGAAGCATGCCATGAACAACAATAACAGCCTGCTACGCCACATCCCGTGGCTGGCGCTGGCGGTCATAGGGGCCTGCGCGCTGGGTGTCGTCGCCCTGCGTCGCGGCGAGGCGATCAATGCCTTGTGGATCGTGGTCGCTGCGGTGGCCATCTACCTGGTCGCCTATCGTTACTACAGCCTTTTCATCGCCACCAAGGTGATGCAACTCGACCCCCGCCGAGCTACCCCTGCTGTGCTCAACAACGACGGACTGGACTACGTTCCGACCAACAAACACATTCTCTTCGGTCACCACTTCGCCGCCATCGCTGGCGCCGGCCCGCTGGTTGGCCCCGTACTCGCTGCACAAATGGGCTACCTGCCCGGTACGCTGTGGCTGATCGCCGGCGTGGTGCTGGCCGGTGCGGTGCAGGACTTCATGGTCCTGTTCCTGTCCACTCGCCGTAACGGCCGCTCGCTGGGCGACATGGTGCGTGAGGAGATGGGCCGCATCCCGGGGACCATTGCCCTGTTCGGCTGCTTCCTGATCATGATCATCATCCTCGCGGTGCTGGCGCTGATCGTGGTCAAAGCCTTGGCCGAGAGCCCATGGGGCATGTTCACGGTGATGGCGACCATCCCGATCGCGATGTTCATGGGCATTTACATGCGCTACATCCGCCCGGGCCGTATCGGCGAAATCTCGGTAGTCGGCGTGGTACTGCTGCTGGCGTCGATCTGGCTGGGGGGCCAGATTGCCGCCGATCCGGTCTGGGGCCCGGCATTTACCTTCACTGGCGTGCAGATCACCTGGATGCTGGTGGGTTACGGTTTCGTCGCTGCTGTACTGCCGGTATGGCTGGTACTGGCGCCGCGTGACTACCTGTCGACCTTCCTCAAGATCGGTACCATCATTGCCCTGGCCATCGGCATCCTGGTAACCATGCCCGAGCTGAAAATGCCGGCGCTGACCCAGTTCACCGACGGCACCGGCCCGGTGTGGAAGGGCACCCTGTTCCCGTTCCTGTTCATCACCATCGCCTGTGGCGCGGTGTCGGGCTTCCATGCGCTGATCTCTTCGGGGACCACGCCAAAGCTGCTGGACAACGAAGCCAACGCCCGTTACATCGGCTACGGCGGCATGCTGATGGAGTCGTTCGTCGCCATCATGGCCATGGTTGCTGCCTCGGTGATCGAGCCGGGCGTGTACTTCGCCATGAACAGCCCGGCCGCGGTGGTTGGCGCTGACGTTGCTTCGGTGGCGCAAACCGTCAGCAGTTGGGGCTTCATGATCACCCCTGAGCAGCTCGAAGCGGTCGCCCGCGACATCGGCGAGCACACGGTACTCGCCCGTGCCGGTGGTGCTCCAACCTTGGCAGTGGGTATCGCGCAGATCCTGCACCAGGTGCTGCCGGGTGAAAACACCATGGCCTTCTGGTACCACTTCGCGATCCTGTTCGAAGCATTGTTCATCCTCACCGCGGTAGACGCCGGTACCCGTGCCGGTCGCTTCATGCTGCAGGACCTGCTGGGCAGCTTCGTGCCAGCCCTCAAGCGTACCGAGTCGTGGACTGCCAACCTGATCGGTACCGCCGGTTGCGTGGCGCTGTGGGGCTACCTGCTGTACCAGGGCGTGATCGACCCGCTGGGTGGCATCAACACCCTGTGGCCGCTGTTTGGTATCTCCAACCAGATGCTCGCGGGTATCGCGTTGATGCTCGGCACCGTGGTGCTGATCAAGATGAAGCGCGAGCGCTACATCTGGGTCACCCTGCTGCCGGCTGCCTGGCTGCTGATCTGCACCACTGCAGCGGGCCTGATCAAGCTGTTCGACCCGAACCCGGCTGTCGGCTTCCTGGCATTGGCCAAGAAGTACAGCACCGCGCTGGACGCCGGTCAGGTGCTGGCCCCGGCCAAGGACATCAACCAGATGCAGCACGTGATCTTCAACGCCTACACCAACGCCGGCCTGACGATTCTGTTCCTGCTGGTGGTGTTCAGCGTGCTGTTCTTCGCCCTCAAGGTCGGCTACGCCGCCCTTGGCCGCAAAGAGCGCACCGACAAGGAAACCCCATTCCAGGCCCTGCCTGACGCTTGAGAGGACTGCAGTGATGTTCAACGACCTGGGTCGACTGGGTAAATACCTGGGGCAGGCAGCCCGCCTGATGGTCGGCATGCCCGACTACGACAACTACGTCGAGCACATGCAGGCCAAGCACCCGGACAAGCCGGTGATGAGCTACGAGGCGTTCTTCCGGGAACGCCAGGAAGCGCGTTATGGTGGCAAGTCCGGGCCCAAGTGCTGTTGAGCCGGATGCCGGCGCGGTCCATGTAGGAGCGGCCTT